>DCSW01000126.1 GCA_002325825.1 Collimonas sp. UBA1456 | reverse complement strand
TGGTATAGGCCAGGATATTGGCGCACGGCAGGTTCAGTCTATCCATCGCCTTGACGCATACTAAGAATAAGTGTTTTCATGTCATCTCTCCGATTGGTCATATGTACGACCTGATTGATAATCATGGCGGCACCGGACACCACCTGTCTGTTCGGTATCGTGCTTAACGACACAATCGGCCCATTGCTCATTTGACAAACTAATAAGTTGACCAGGCGGATAAATAAACCAACATGTCATTGCACAACATCTTGTTTTAACTTATATTTTACTAATAACTAGAAAATAGGAAAGCCATGACAACACAAACAATAGGCAGCTGCTGTGGGGTATAAACCGCACTGGCGGACAGGTTTATGCGGTGCTTTATGTGCTTAGATGACCGTTGAATTCCGACCGGATTGCTGAATTACATGACGTTTTCACGCTCTAACGTCAGCATGCGCTTAAAAAAATTGCGATCCTGGTGACTAGTCGGGCTGCTGCACCATGCGAACAACCGCCGCGAATATTTCGGACCACCAAAAGACATCTGGAATATCTTCAAAGCATTGCCGGAGGAGCGTCGGCGTCGCGAAATAGAACCCACTTTGTCGATGCTGCCCGATGCGTTGCTGGAAAACCCATCGAACGCAGTCGACAAAATTGCGAAAAAGCGAATGAGAGGAATATACAATCTGATGTACAATCTGGCTGTAATTCCTAGCTCATGCTTCGATGACGTACAATGACAATGACTCTCGCCGGAAACCCTGGTCTCGCTGATGAAATGGTATCGAAAGTCAAAAAACTGCTGGGGATAAGAGATGAATTCGGCATCCCAAGCTCCGGCGACAAAATCAAGACCAGAGCTAGTACAGATCATCCCGATGTATATCCGAAAGTCGATCCTAAAGGAGTAGGCGATAAAATGCCTGTCGACTTAACGAAACAATTCACGCGCTTTACACGCTTACCGCTGGCGATAGAAATCACTCTGATCCTGGCGATCAAGATTGCCATGCTTACGCTGCTGTGGAAAGCCTTTTTCTCGGAACCCCAAACCAAGAAGATGCGCATGCCGACTGCATTGGTCGAGAAGCATTTCCTGACCCCACAGGCAGTTACAATTCCTTCCTATTCATCCACGCAGAGGCCACCCAATGATCCCAATAGATGAAGTCGTCGCTTTATCGCGCCTGCAATTCGCGGCAACCGCGATGTTTCATTTTCTGTTCGTGCCATTAACGTTGGGGCTGGCCTGGATTCTAGTGATCATGGAGTCGGTCTATGTGATGACCGGCAGCCCGATCTACAAAGACATGACGCGTTTTTGGGGTAAGCTGTTCGGCATCAATTTCGCCATGGGAATCGCCACCGGCATCACGCTGGAATTTCAGTTCGGCACCAACTGGTCGTATTACTCACACTATGTCGGCGACATCTTCGGCACGCCCCTGGCGATCGAGGGGATGACGGCGTTCTTCCTTGAATCGACCTTCGTCGGCATGTTCTTCTTCGGCTGGGATCGCCTGTCGCGAATCAAACATCTTCTGGTTACCTTCCTGGTAGCGCTTGGCTCCAGCCTCTCCGCGCTGTGGATTCTGATCGCCAACGGCTGGATGAATAATCCGGTCGGCGCTAAGTTCAACTACGAAACCATGCGCATGGAATTGACCAGCATCATCGACATTATCTTCAACCCGTTGGCCCAGGTCAAATTCGTCCATACCGTTTCAGCTGGCTACGTTGCTGCCTCGATGTTTGTGCTCGGCATCTCCGCCTATTACTTGCTGCGAGGACGCGATACTGCATTCGCGCTGCGCTCGTTTGCGATTGCCGCCGGCTTCGGCCTAGCATCGACGCTGTCGGTGATCGTGCTTGGCGATGAATCCGGCTATACCGCCGGTGAAGTCAACAAGGTCAAGATGGCAGCGATGGAAGCCGAATGGCATACCGAGCCGGCACCGGCGAGCATCACGGTATTTGGCTGGCCAAACGAAAAGGAGCAGCGCACTGATTACGCTTTCAAGATCCCCTACGTGCTCGGCCTGATAGGCACCCGTTCGGTAGACAAGCAGATCACCGGCATCATCGACCTAAAAAAAGAACATGAAGGACGGATCCGGAACGGCGTGCTAGCCTATGCCGCTCTGGCCCGCCTCAAATCAGGCGACAAGTCACCGGAAGCTGTCGCCGAGTTCGATAAACTGAAAGACGATCTGGGCTACGGCTTGCTACTGAAGAAGTACACCCAGAATGTGGTCGACGCCACGCCTAAACAAATTGCGATGGCGGTCAACGACACCATCCCGAAAGTGTTGCCGATGTTCTTGTCGTTCCGAATCATGGTCAGCCTCGGCTTGCTATTCCTGTTCATTTTCTCTTGCTCGTTCTACTTCCTGATCCGCAAGACACTATCCCACCAACGCTGGTTGCTACGCCTGGCCTTGTACAGCATTCCGTTACCATGGGTGGCGATCGAACTGGGCTGGCTGCTGGCCGAATATGGCCGTCAACCATGGACCATCTCGGGCATCTTGCCGACCCACCTTTCGGCCTCGACCCTCCAACCCGGAAATCTGTATTTCAGTCTGGCCGCCTTCCTCGGCTTCTATACCTTCCTGTTTATCATCGAAATGATCCTGATGGTGAAATACGCCCGCCATGGCCCTAGCAGCCTGCACACCGGCAAGTATCACTGGGAACGCGTTGACCAGCCGCGCGTCAGCCACGACAACCCCGTAACAGCATCAGGAAAAAACTATGATCTTTGAATATGAAACACTAAAGGTAGTCTGGTGGGGTTTCCTCGGCATCTTGTTGATTGGCTTTGCCCTGACCGACGGATTCGATTTCGGCGTCGGCATGCTGCTACCGTTCGTTGGCAAGACTGACGGTGAGCGCCGCGTCATCATCAACGCGATCGGCAGCACCTGGGAAGGTAACCAGACCTGGTTGATTACCGCCGGCGGTGCAATTTTTGCGGCATGGCCGCTGGTGTATGCTGCGGCGTTTTCCAGCTTTTATGTGGCGCTGCTGCTGCTGCTACTCTCATTGTTCTTTCGCCCGGTCGGTTTCGACTATCGCAGCAAAGTAGCCGATACGCGCTGGCGTAATGCCTGGGACTGGGGGCTGTTCGTCGGTGGCTTCGTGCCACCACTGATATTTGGCGTAGCGTTCGGCAACCTGTTCTTAGGTGTACCATTTCACTACGATGACACCATGCGGGTCGAATACACCGGCAACTTTTTCCAGTTGCTCAACCCGTTCGGCTTGCTAGCCGGATTGCTGAGCGTAACCATGCTGCTGATGCATGGTGCCACTTACCTGCAGGTAAAGACCGATGCGCTGATCGCCAAACGCGCACGCAGCGTAGCCAAGATTTCCAGCATGGTGACCATATTGCTGTTTATTGCCGGCGGCTTTGGGGTCGCCTACGGCATCCACGGTTTCCACATCACTGCCATGCCGGATATCAATACCGCCTTCATGCCGACCGCTAAAAGCGTGACCACCGCCGTCGGCGTATGGCTTGATAACTATGCACGCTGGCCTGCAATCTGGACCTTGCCGATCGCGGCTGTGGCCGGAGCCCTGATGTGCTTTGTGTTCAGTGCCGCCAGCAAATCCATGGCGGCGTTTCTGTCGAGCGGCATCAGCGTCACCGGCATCATCCTTACCGCAGGCTCCTCGCTGTTCCCATTCATAATGCCATCTTCGCTGGATCCAAACAGTAGCCTGACCATATGGGATGCAGTATCTAGCCACAAGACCTTGGGTATCATGTTATGGGTGGTAGTGATCATGCTGCCGATCATTCTGCTGTATACCAGCTGGGTGTATCGGGTGATGCGCGGCAAGATTACACTCAAGCATATTGAAGACAACGAACATACCGCCTACTAATTACACAATAAGTACACAGCAAGAGCATAGACAGGGGGAAATTATGTGGTATTTCGCATGGGTCTTAGGGGTCGGTCTAGCGCTGGCGTTAGGTATCATCAATGTGATGTGGCTGGAAGCTAACTACGCGTTCGGTAGCCGCGACGAAGCAACTACCCGTGAGCGCTTTGAGCGGGCTGCGGCCGAAAATGAACAAGCAAAGACGCGCAAAAAATGATCGATTGCCAACAGTTCCAGATTGGCTTCTATGCAATCAGCTCTCTTGATCAAGTCGCGCTAATTCGTCATCTTTCGATGCCAGAATCATCCAGTTTGCTTGAATTTTAGTATTGAACCATTCACCGACACACACATCGCTAGCCCTGTTTTGCAAAGTCGTCGACAATTACGGAGACATCGGAATCTGCTGGCGCTTGGCGCGCCAACTGGAACAAGAACACGGAATCGCCGTCACTTTGTGGGTTGACGATTTACGTAGTTTTCAGCGAATCTGCCCGCAAATCGCTACCAATCTCGAAATACAGCAGATCTCTAATGTCATTGTACGTCGCTGGCGCGACCAGGATGGTGTATTTTTGGCTGGCGATATTACCGATATCGTCATCGAATTTTTTGCCTGCGATATCCCGCCGGCATACATCGCCGCAATGGCCCAGCGTTCGCCGCAGCCGGTATGGCTGAATCTGGAGGGATTGAGCGCCGAAGAATGGGTGGAAGGCTGCCATATGCTGTCCTCGCCTCATCCTCAAATGTCGCTTACCAAACATTTCTTTTTTCCTGGTTTCACCGAAAAAACCGGCGGGCTGCTACTCGAATCATCATTACTAGAACAGCGCGCGGCATTCCAGCAAGATCTGGCTGGGATAGCATCCTTTATCGGCCAGTTTGGCGTAACGCCTGCTGAATTCACATCGTTGAAGGTGTCACTGTTCTGCTATAAAGAGGCACCGGTTGCCGCGTTGTTCGGTGTCTGGCAACGTAGTGACGCAGCGATTACCTGCCTGGTGGCGGAAGGCGTTGCCGCCGTCGCAGTCGAGGCGTTTCTGCGACAGCCGGCAACAGCAGGTGCATGCGCGACCCGTGAGGCGCTGACTGTGCGTGTACTGCCTTATATTCCTCAGCCAGACTACGACAAGCTATTGTGGGCTTGCGATCTCAATTTTGTACGCGGTGAAGATTCCTTTGTCCGCGCACAATGGGCCGGAAAACCGTTTATCTGGCACATCTATCCGCAAGACAAGAATTTGCACCACATTAAACTGAACGCATTCCTGCGCCGCTATTCAGCAAAAACCGACAGCCTGGTCGCGCTGTTTCTCGGTTGGAACGCCGCTGCAGATGAAGATGCCGATTTCGCGGCGATCTGGCCGTCGTTTAAAGCTGACATGCCGAAAATTGCTATGATGTCTATAGATTGGCAGCACCAACTATTGGCGAACGGCGATCTCGCATCAAATTTATTAAAATTTGCCAAAACAGTTGGCTGAGACGTGTCAAAAAAATGGATTATAATATATTGCTAATTTTTGACGCATTTCAAAATTTGATCAAACGTGGGCTTGCGGCACTTTTTCCGGTAGGCTACAGATGATTTTTAAGTAACCTACTTTTACCCATATTCGCTATGAAATCAGCAAAAGAAATTCGTGTCGGCAATATCATCATGGTCGACAGCAAGCCAATGATCGTCCTGCGCTCTGACGTCAACGGCTCGAGCCGCACTGGCTTTACCTACAAGTGGAAGATGAAGAGCCTTCTGACCAACAGCCCGCAGGAGAACGTATTCCGCGGCGACGACAAGTTTGATGTGGTTGTGCTCGACAAGAAGCCGGTAATCTATTCGTACTTCGCCGATCCATTGTTTGTGTTCATGGACGCTGACTACGAACAGTATGAGATCGAAGAAGAAAACCTTGGCGATGCTCTGCGCTACCTGAAAGACGGCATGGAATGCGAAGCTGTATTTTACGACAACAAGGCCATTTCAGTAGAACTACCAACAACCATCGTGCGCAAAGTGGTGTATTCGGAGCCGACAGTCAGGGGCAACACTTCGGGCAACATACTCAAAGAAGCCAAGATCGAAAACGCCATCGAAGCCAACAAGCATACTGTGATGGTGCCGCTTTTCATCAGCTCCGGCGACAAGATCGAAATCGACACCCGTACCAACGAGTTCAAGAGGCGCGGTTAATTTCTGTTCGCTCACAAAAAACGCTGCCGATGTAATTATCGGTAGCGTTTTTTTGACTATATCCATTGAAACCGTAACGCCTAACAATCACACATTAGTAAAATTATCGAACTATTGGCTCAGCATCTCGGCCAGAGAGTCTACCATCACGTGGCCGAGCGACGGATCGACCACAATCGCTACCGGCACAATGCTGACAAACGGCACTGAGATGACTTTCGGCAGGTGCAGCGAGGACAATAAACGCCTTACCGTCGTACTGCTACGCCGCGTCGTTACGTCTGGGCATACAACGCCTATCGCTCGTTCGTACT
This sequence comes from Collimonas sp. UBA1456, assembly GCA_002325825.1. Taxonomy (GTDB): domain Bacteria; phylum Pseudomonadota; class Gammaproteobacteria; order Burkholderiales; family Burkholderiaceae_D; genus Collimonas. Next base: position 94 of record DCSW01000126.1, on the reverse strand, counting down.
CTTGTAGTCTTCCCCTAAATCAAGACACTTTGGGTGCGTGATTTTCTGTTGTTTGGAATTATTAAACGATAGGGGGGATTGGCATGAAGAAGTC
>DCSW01000101.1 GCA_002325825.1 Collimonas sp. UBA1456 | reverse complement strand
AAGATTCTTGTCGCAACGCAACCATAAAGAGGTGCCGAAAAAAAGTCCGACGATTTGTACTGGTTCAGCATCAACGACTTTTTGTGACCCAGTAAAGCAGCCCGCTGCGCTTTGATATTTCGGTATTGAACTGGGAACTTTCAAGGCCGACGAAGCCGCTCGGCGGCAAGTCGCCAGCCTGACCAAGCGTAGCCCCGGTGACGCTAAGATCCATAGCCGTAATGCCAGTTCGACCAAGGTAGCGTTTCGGTTGTGCGACCTGGGCGGCGTATCAAAATTCGCCTTCGATAAGATTAAGGTAGATTTTTCCAACCAGGAAGTGCGCGGCTGCCACCGAGCAGGCTTGCGATTCATGCTATTTTTTTCTAAATTGATATTAAATCTATATCAATTTAGAAAGTGAAAATGCGGTTTATTTGCATGTAGCGCTTTCCGCGCAGAAAAAATCTGCGCGCCTAATGCCATTCTGGCATGGTCGTTATTTATCCGGCAGATGCCTCTGCTATGTTGGCGCAACAACACGCACTGAATGACTGAATTGGCGTCCCTAATCCAACGTATTTCCATGTAAAATCGCGCTGATCGATTGTGCAGCGATTTATGATTCCAGCGAGTTGCACCTTTTTACTTCCTTCTGACAAGCTGTCTTAGGTCCCCACCTCCGCCACGGGTCGTTCGCCGCCGGTTAATTTGAGCGTGTGCGATTGCCTCCGAGTAGCTGCTCAGAAATTTCTTGTAGGACTGTTCATGGCCGATTTGACCAACGATCTTGCCAACGTTGATCCAAGAATCAAAGCTGAAATTCTAGCCGAGGCGTTACCGTACATCCGTCAATTTCACGGAAAAACCATCGTCGTTAAATACGGCGGCAATGCAATGACTGGGGAGCGCTTGAAACACGGTTTCGCGCGCGACGTGATTTTGCTGAAGCTGGTCGGCATGAACCCGGTGGTGGTGCATGGTGGCGGCCCACAAATCGACAACGCGCTGAAGAAAATCGGCAAGCAGTGCACTTTCTTGCAAGGCATGCGGATTACCGACGAAGAAACTATGGAAGTCGTGGAGTGGGTGCTGAGCGGTGGAGTGCAGCAAGATATTGTCATGCTGATCAACCGCTACGGCGGCCAGGCGGTGGGCCTGACTGGCAAGGATGGCGGCTTGATCCGGGCCCGCAAATATTGCATGCCGGACCGCGAAAAGCCTGGCGAATTCATCGATATCGGCTACGTCGGTGAAATCGAAGCGATTAATCCGGTGGTGGTCAAGGCGCTGCAGAACGACGCTTTCATCCCGATCATCTCGCCGATCGGCTTCGGCGCCGATGGCCAGGCTTACAACATCAATGCCGATGTCGTGGCCGGCAAGATCGCCGAAACCCTGCATGCCGAAAAGTTGATCATAATGACCAACATTGCCGGCGTGCAAGATAAGCAAGGCAATCTGGTGACTGACCTGTCAGCCCGCGAGATCGAAGAAATGTTCAAGGACGGCACCATCTCCGGCGGTATGTTGCCGAAGATTTCGTCGGCGCTGGATGCTGCCAAGTCAGGTGTTAATACTGTTCACATTATCGACGGCCGCATCGAGCATTCGCTGCTGCTGGAAGTGTTGACCGAGCAGGCTTTTGGCACCATGATTCGCTCACACTGAGCTGTTGTCATAGATGGAAATAAAAAGTGCAAGGTGTAAGCCTTGCGCTTTCTCGTTTTGGAGCGGTACCTACTTAGGTCGGCACCAGCAATCCCAGGTGCTCCGGCTCCAGATAGAGCCATTCTACCTAATTCCAGTTCCAGTGAATCCAGCGTCAGGTCGCCAATCGCGGTACGGCACCAACGCCGAGCAATGGTTGCCAGCGATGGCCAGCATGCTGCTTGACCTGATGGTGTTTGCCTTGTTCCAGCACGATTTCTATCTCATGTTCGCCGACATTGCGGCAACTGACTGCCGCCACCGGCTGCAGCTCGTCATGCAATTTGATTCCGGTTAGCAAGCTTTGCACCAGTTTCTCAGTCACCGGATAATGGGTGGCGACGACATACAGCTTCGGCACATGACATTTCGGCGACGATTTGGCGTGGATGAAATTGCCGTCATCTGACATTAGTAGTCGGCCAGTGGTGTCGTGGTCGAGTTGGTCGATCGGCTGCACGTCGCGCCAGCTGAACTGATCAGGCAGGATGCTCAGCATGCCGGGATGATGCATCGGTATCCGGCACGGATTTGTAGTCAGTCAATACTATGCCGTTGATGGCAAGTTCGCCATACTCAATCAATTGACGGCAATATTTACGGATGCCGAAACCTTACGATTGCAGGATTCGATCTAAGGTTGGTTTAGATATGGCGGACATGTAGCAGAACGATGTGCCGATGAAAAGAGCGGTATGAGATTTACTGGGGGGGTGGAGTGCCCCAGCGGGGCCGCTATCCGTCACCGAATTAGGCTAGTTTAGCGGCATTCAGCTTGGCATAGACGGCCAGCAGGCATTGGTGCATGTCGCAAGCCTTTGAGGTTGAGGCCGGGCGCATGAAAATCGAAGAAACGTTGTTCACAGTTCAGCAGGACCCTGGCCTGTTGCATGGTCGCTGCTCCATACAGGTGTTGCAGCGACCTCGGTATAGGCCACAGCATCGCCCAAGCCGATCAACGCGGCAACCAGATGCTAGTCAGCTATGCCAGGTTGATTCAGGGTTTTCAGAAAGTCGATACATTCGTCGCCAACCGAGGTCGGACAGATACAGGATCTGTTTTCGGACGTCGTTGCTGACGCTACTGTTGTCCTATTGCAGGTCTGTCACCGGATAGATGTTGGCCATGCCTGGCACCAGAATAAGGCAGGCGTACACACTAAGGTGGCTTAAATCGGCGCTTTACATATCGTGGCCGGTGGCGTGGATGGCACCGACCGACCAGGCGTAATCCTCAGCGGTGGTGCTGCTGAAATGACGTCGCAGAACGCAGAATCGGGCGTGCCGCGCAGGAAGTTCCAGCTGTTGATTCCACTGGAATCAACGAAGTGGATTTCCAGATTTTGAGAGTGGCCGATTTCTTTGATGTCGAAGTTTGGTTCTGGGGAAACTATCCAGCGTGCGGCCTTACAGCAGTCCGGTAAGTTCGCGTTCCAGCGTTAGGGTACTGAAACTAGCGACGCGCAAGTCACGTATGCCGGCAGCGATGCGGGGATAGCGGGCGATCACGGCGTCCGGTGCGTATGGCAGGCACAGGCCTTTCTTGATGAGACGGAACTTGACGGCGCGTTCGAAGATTTTCGACGATGCTCGCATACGCGCTTCGGCAGGTGTATTTCCGGCCGATATGCCGTTGTTGATATACAGGTTGCCGATGATGTCGACCGGGAACTAGACCATGGGGCCGTCGGGCTCGCCCACATACAGCAGCGCGCATATACCGCGCTCGTCATTGCCAGAGTTGTAATCGACCAGCGTGGTGGCGTGACCCTGCCTCCCGGGTTATAGAATTGTTACGGCGTCAGCAGGCCGTGCTGCCAGATTTCGTTATCGTAGTTGAGTTTTAACCATTGTTCTCGCGGGTAATGCACAAACGCCGCATTGGCGTTCTTTCGCCGAGGTAGTAGTGGTTCCAGACGTAATTGCAGAACAGATAGGATTGAGTCACGAGAATTTTTCAATATGAAGGACGAGCTTTTCTGGATTGAATTGCATTGAGCTAATAAACACTTCAAGTGAAGTGTCCTTGCATAACGGACGATTTTCCCGGCATCTCAGTGATCTAAAGTGCACCGGTAGTCGCCTCGCTTTTGAGTATAGTTTCTCAACAGGATCCGGCTTGCGCCCCTTCCCGGTTGGGCATCTCGAACAGTTGCGCTTCATCGTGGCAGAGCTGGCCCCACTCCTGGTCGTGATAAGCTAAATAGCGCGGATTGGCCGTGTTGGCCCAGGTGCAGCGGATAAGTTCGCTGATCATGTCGATGCACGGGAGGAGCGTTATTACTCCCCTGAGTTGAAGTACGCATATGCTACCGCATTAGGCCAAATTCATCCAGCGCGGCAGCTGCGTAGCGCAATCATGGTACCGCTCACGCTCAACAACAGGCCGCTGTTTCTGAACAGGATCAGCGCAATGTCCCATCATGGCCGGCTAGCCAGCATCGACGGCAAGTCCCAGCTGTGCAAGAATGAAGAGCCATCACTGCTGCCAGCAATTGTGGCGTTGGCAAGATATTGCCCAGCGCTAGCTCGATGACAGGGACGATGCGTGTGCGGCCACTGCTATCGGTCGCTATCAGATAGTCTTGGCAGACCGGTAGATGCCAGCTGATCTCACGCGCTTGCAGATGACCGTGCACAGCGCTGGCCCCAAGTCGAAATCGCGCGGATTCCAGCTTGCCGCCAGCATAGATGCTGTGACTCAGCGGTGCCGCGGCGATACCGAATATTTTCCAGAAATTTGTCGACATCAGACCGCTGAAAATAGAAGTGATGGCCAGAGCGAAAACGCCAGCGCAGCAGTCCCACCACTCTATCTCTGACGGCCAAACAGCACGTCAGTCAGCGATAGATAAATGGCAATGCCGGTCCAGACTCCATCCACTGCACTGCCGCGAAACATATACAACCAATGTAGCTAGGCCGCCGATAAAATTTCACAAGCATTCACTGCGAGTTGATACACGCACCACATCGCCTGTCGTCGAGGGAATGCAGAGCAGGGGATACGCCGGATCGTTCATCTGTAGCCGATGCAACGGCCGATGCAGGTCCAGCGCACACGAATGGCCCCAGCTATCTTCATTGACCGCATCGCGATATTCGGTTGCGGCATCCGGTATGAACACGTTCGCTGTGCGCAAGCAGTGATCGATGTTACGATCGTATCCGGCGGCACCGCCTGGGAGACCATGTGAGTCAGCCGTTGTATCTCGGTCAGCTTCGGGTAATCAACATACATCATCATCACGCCACTGACGAACCATAGCATCATGAACAGGCTGACGCCGAGCCAGCGATGCAGCAGATACAGGTAGCATTTCATCGGCGTGGTCGAACCCTGGTTACGGGCCGTAGCTTAGCACCAGTTCCATGGTATCCAACGCGCCAAGACAAATACATCATCGTGTTGGTGATGTTGTCGGTGTGGAGTTTGTCGGTCAGATTTTTCACGCGCAATGCCACGCTGCTGCTTTTTGCAAACGATAGGTGAGGCTGGCGCCGAAGATCGTGTAGGAAGGCGGGCTGATGGTGTTGGTACTGTTGCCATAGACCGACGACACATAGCGTGCATCGGCGCCGGGTTTCCAGTCTGGCAGCAGGCGGTAATCGGATCCAGAGATTGGCGACCCGTGCCGGTGCGTGAGTCGGGCGCTTACCGACGCGTGACACGCTGCCGTCGACGACACCAGCACCAGGTTTCCCTGGATGCGTAGCGCACTTAGCTGGCGTAAGCCGAACGCCAATTCGATGCCTTTTGACGATTACGCGTAGACCGGCAGGGTCATGGTTAGATTATTGGGATCGGCCACTGCCAGGTTATTGTGTTTGATCGAATAGGCGGCCAATGTGGCGTTGTCTCGGACATTCTAGAAATCCAGTGCGCTACTGATTCCAACTGATATCCGGTGCTGATATTAAAAGCGTGTAGCGGGCCGAGATCGGCGGTGAATCAGTACACCGGCCGGTGGATCGGTGGCAGTGCTGACGCGGTTAGTCTTGTCTGGCGCGAAGCCGGGCGTCACGCCGAGGATATCGAAAAATGATGTGCTCGAGAAGTGATACGGGTCGACCCTGCTGATCGGTCCAGACCGCGAACGCGAAAAGCGCGTGGTGAGGTTGAAGCTGTAATTGATGCCGCCGGCCCAGTCCGATTGAAGTTGGTCCAGATATCCTTGATGCTGTAGCTCCAGACGGTTGCCAACTGTTGGTCGCGCCGCTGTATCAGTGCCGTCGAGCGCACGATGGCGTTGTTGTCGGCGCTGCAACTATACTCCTCGACGTTACGGAAATCATGCAGCGCGATGTAACGATAGAAGGTATTCTTGATGGTGGTCTGCGGCGTCGCGCGGTAATCCGATATTGAACGCAACCACATTGTACATTCTGTTGATACACGGCGTCGCTGCCATTGTCATTCTTGAGGCGGATAGCGCTGTCGCTGCGGTCGAGCTGATTGAGCAACGGCGTGCTCCAGTAGGGCCGGTCGACATTTCCTTTCCGATATTCGTAGGCTAGTATGCTCGACAGATTCGGGGTGAGATCGCTCAGCAGCGACAGCGCCACGTTATAACCATGCCGCGTCTCGCCGTCGACATAGCCTCTGCTGGCGTTGCGACTGGCATCGATACGCAGGTAGTTGGCCACGCCAGAACTGTCGCAGCGTGCTGCCCAGCTTGCGACTCAATCCAAACGCTGCCACCGAAGAATTGAACGAACCGTAGCTGACAAACAGTTGAGTCGTATCGCCATCACGGTTTGTCAGTTTGGTGATGTAATTGATCACACCGCCAACTGTGCCGGTGCCGTACAGGAAGCTCGCTGCACAGCCGACTGCTTCGACTCGGTCCGTAGATCCAGCTATCGACCGGACTCGCGACGATGGTGTCGTATTGCACGCTGATGCTGTTAAGCAATTATGTGATTGGGTTGTCATTGAAGCCGCGATAGGAGACGAAGCCAGCACCGCCGAGCATCATCTGGCATGCCTGTTCCGTAGTCTGGCGGAAATTAATATTCCAAATCTGCATGACAGGGAACAGTGGATGACTCTGATCCAGGGCGTGATCGATGTTCATCCAGAGGATGATCAGATGGTCTATATCCACGTCACGCGCAGCGTTGCCAAGCGTGCTCATGCGTTTCCGGAAGAACTACTGATGCCGACCGTGTTCATCATGACCAATCCGCTGGTGCTGCCCCACCATACGTGTTAATGGAAGACCAACGCTGGTGTTACATTGCGAGATAAAAGCGATTTCGCTGCTCGGTAATGTGCTGGTGGCGCAAAACGCGGCCTGACACGGCGTAGTGGAGGCGATCCAGTTCCGCGATAGCTGGCTGACCGAGGCTTCGTCATCGAATGTCTGGATCGTCAAGAATGGCAAACTGATGGTGCTGCCTAAGGATAATTTGATACTGGAAGGCATTCACTACCGGCTGATCGGGGAACTATGCGCCGCCGGCGACATTGTGTTAGAAGCACGCCGAATTGCTCGCGAAGAGGTATTTAGCACCGACGAAGTGCCGTTATCGTCGGCCATCAAGGAAGTGCTGGCGGAGATCTCCATCGATGGCAAGACTATTGGAAAGAGTTAGCCCGATATCATCATATAAATACTTATATGATGTCTATCAGAAAGCCAAATCAGCCTGAGCACAGACAATCATCGCTGAGCATCGCAGGCGTGAAACAAAGGTGGTAGTAGCGATGCTTTCCACCCTTATTTCATTCGGATAAGTAGCTCTTGCAGAATACCGCTAAGGGAGTAGACTATTTGTTTGCAACATAGCTGAAGAGTAAAAGATCATGACCGACCTGACCAAACCCATCGCTCCGGCAGACAGCCTGATTGAATATCCCAGCGTGTTCCCCATCAAGATCATAGGGCAGACGCATGACGCTTTCGCTGAGACAATCACTGGTGTCGTGATGCAGCACGATCCGACTTTTCACATCGACAAACTGGAAGTGCTGCCATCGTCCAAAGGCAACTACACCAGCCTGACGGCAAACGTCTACGCCGTCAACCGTGAGCAGTTGGATAATCTGTATCGCGCGCTGTCATCCCATCCGATGGTCAAGATGGTTTTGTAAATGTTGTAGGCTCACGGCTTGGGTTCGTTCGGCCAATCTTTCAGGTCGATCCCGGCGGCGTCGAACTACGGCTGCCATGATAATTCATCGGTATTCATATGCAACACGCTGCGTTGCTGCAGCTCGCCTCCCCGATAGGTCGGCCTGGCGACCGGATGGTAAAAATCATCCATCAATTTTTCGACGATCAGACCCGGATAATGACCTCGCCCGAAGCGTAGCCCGACATTGATCGGCTCGCGCTCTAGCCAGCGCGATTTCATTCAATGATTTACGGACGATGGCGGCAAAGCGCTGGCCCTGTTCAGTGATAGTGACGCGCTTGCTGTTGCGAATAAACAACGCTGCTTCCACTCCAATCCCTGATCCAGCGCCCGGATCTGATGGCTGATCGCGCTCGGCGTCACGAAAATTTCCTCCGCCGTGCGGGAATAGCTATCGTTACGTGCGGCTGCTTCAAAGGCGCGTAGCGCTGACAGATTCGTGAGTTTGTGGAGTCCGGCAATCTTATATGAGAAATGAGAAAAACTTTCAAGAGGAGAAAAAATTACTCGTTTTGTTAACGCTCACAGACCTGCTGAGGATGGCTTCATAGAAACAGAAATCGCGATAAAGGCTTGAGAGATATAGTTATCAACATACGAGCATTCCTGAGGAGTGACATCATAAAAATTATCAATTAACGAATCACTAACCATCGGTGCCAGCCAAGTCCATGACGGTGATCGCCGCTGTGGCATAAACACTGCAAATCATGCAAGGCCGGGTGTGGATGACAATAGCCGGCAAGGCGACGACTATTGGCTGTCCACCGGCCAATTGCTGAACGCAACCGCCGACATCCACATCTCCACCTGTTACCTGCTGATGCGCTAGCGGCCGGCCTGCCATTGTCGATCGGTGATCAGTGATTGGTAATTGGCGATGATGCGACCAACTGGCTGCAACGCCACGGCCAATTGCCGGAATGGTAATTTTCTCCAGGATTCTGACTTCGTCGGCAGCGTGGAGAAGCTCACGATTTCGCGCGCCGGACGTTGATTTTCGGTAAACTTGAGTCTATGTTCAGCTTGCAGCAACTCATTTCTCCCGATGTCCGGCAGCTCCCCCAGATTATTCAACGTGGCCTTGAATCGTACCAGGCCAGTTTCGACGCGATGCGCGCCTTTACCGATACGCGTAACTCCGATACGCCCGATCAGTTATGGCTCGTCGAGCACCCCCCGGTATTTACGCTCGGCCTGGGCGCTGACCGCAGCCATGTGCTGACACCGCAAGACATCCCCGTTATTCAGACCGATCGTGGCGGTGAAGTGACCTATCACGGTCCCGGCCAGGTGGTGATTTATCTGCTACTCGACCTACGCCGCCAGCGTCCAGCCGCACGTTTATTCGTGCGCGAATTTGTGCAAGGCATCGAGCAGGCGGTCATCGACACGTTGGCAGCGTATAATCTTGCCGGTGAACGCAAGCCCGGCGCACCCGGAATTTACGTCGCCTATGGCGCCTGGCAAGGTGCAAAAATCGCCGCTCTTGGCCTGAAAGTACGGGCCAGCGGCTGCACCTATCACGGTGTATCGCTCAATGTGGCGATGGATCTGACGCCATTTTCGTGGATCAATCCATGCGGCTATGAAGGCCTGGCAACTGTCGACATAAAAACGCTAGGCGTTGATGCCGCTGTCTCCGAAGTCCAGTTAGCGCTTGCCCACAAATTAATGGACCGTTTTAACTGAATAAATTTGAATTAACCGAATTAACCAAGTGCTCCCAGGCGCAATCAAGCCACAGCAAGGAAATGCCTTCATGACAAACGAAACTACCTCGTCGTTGCCAACCGAAACTGGCGCTGCTGCCGGCTACAATTTGTCCGAAAAACAGAAGGGCGCCAGCAAGACCTCGCGCATCCCGATAAAGATCATCCCGATTGAGCGCCTGAAAAAGCCGGATTGGATTCGCGTCAAAGCTGCATCGCCATCGTCGCGCTTCTACGAAATCAAGGACATCCTGCGCGCCAATAATCTGGTGACGGTATGCGAAGAAGCCAGTTGTCCGAACATCGGCGAATGCTTCGGCAAAGGCACCGCCACCTTCATGNNGATCATGGGCGACAAGTGCACCCGCCGTTGCCCGTTCTGCGATGTCGGCCACGGCCGCCCCGATCCACTCGACGTCAATGAGCCAGAAAATCTGGCCAAGACCATCGCTGTGCTGAGGCTCAATTATGTCGTTATCACCAGCGTTGATCGCGACGACTTGCGCGACGGCGGCGCCGGCCACTTTGCCGAATGCATCCGCCATGTGCGCGCGCTGTCGCCTAACACCCGCATCGAAATTCTGGTACCCGACTTCCGTGGCCGCATGGACCGCGCGCTGGAAATTCTCAATTTGGTGCCGCCGGACGTGATGAACCACAACCTGGAAACTGCGCCGCGCCTGTACAAGGAAGCGCGCCCAGGTTCGGACTATGAATATTCGTTGAATCTGCTTAAACGCTTCAAGGTGCTACATCCGAACACGCCGACCAAATCCGGCATCATGGTCGGCCTCGGCGAAACCGACGAAGAAGTGCTGCAAGTCATGCGCGACATGCGCATTCACGACGTCGACATGCTGACCATCGGCCAATATTTGATGCCAAGCGAGAATCACCTGCCGGTACGGCGTTACGTTCATCCCGACGTCTTCAAGATATACGAGAAAGAAGCCTACAAAATGGGCTTTGCCAGCGCCGCCGTAGGGGCGATGGTGCGTAGTTCATACCACGCGGACCAGCAGGCGCATGATGCTGGGATGGTTGTGAAAAATCAGTAGTTAATGAGATAAATTAGAAGTGAGCGAGACAACTTCAGGAGTCGGGAGGAGATTTTGAAACAACAAATCGTTGAATAACACTGTTTTATATCGAATTTATGTCTTTTCCAATGGTGAAAATTCTTGACGAATTGATTGGTTCGGCGCTTTAGCGTTCCCAAATAAATTGATTCGTCGAAAGCAGCCCTCTCTGTTTCTGCACCTGTCGCGCGTCCTTGATAGCAATTATTGCGACTATCCTTTCGTATTGCTATCACCAGCTTCAGCTACGCCAGCGGAATTTCAACACAAGATATAGGTTTCTATAGGCACATTGCCTCGTCTACGTATCGGCGATATCTGGCGTAACGGCCAGTTAGAAGCCAGTCCAAAATATCAACTGTCAGTCTGATATGCGATTTGAGGAAGTTGTACATGGAGACATCATGCTTCACCGGAAGTCAGATCATCAACATC
>DCSW01000081.1 GCA_002325825.1 Collimonas sp. UBA1456 | reverse complement strand
ACAAGTGCGAGAACGTCATTGTGCTAGGGACTTCTGGAGTCGGCAAGACGCATATCGCACTGATACTAGGATTAACTGCCTGTCATAAAGGACACAGCGGCCTGTTGAAGCACTATCAGACTAAAAAAGAAGGCACCGATCGCATCGGGAATTTGGAGCAGCTGGTGAATACAGCGACCTTGTTCGTCTCGGAAGAAGGGTTTGGCATCTATGAGCCGTTGTCGGCTTTTTTCTCGCTTGAGTCGCTGGAAGTCGTTAACAACTAAGTCCAGGCTGGCGAGGATGTATTGCAATTGATGACGGTGCACTTGGCCAAAGGGTTGGAGTTCGATGCGGCGTTCATCACCGATCTGAAAGATGGTTTGTTCCCGCATGGGAATTGGCAGAAGGAAGATGCCGGCTTGGAAGAAGAACGGTATCTGATGTGTATGTCACCATCACGCGTGCCAACAAGCGCCTGGATACAACATGCGTTCGCGATTCTTTGAAGAACTGCCGGAAGATGTGTTGGAAAGGCTGTCGCACGAAGGTGCAGCACCATCACTGGTTCGTCAATCTTAAACCGACGTGGGATGAGGTGCCGAAAAAGGCTGCGAACGCAATCTCCAAGAATTTCGGCAAGCGCGATATCGGCTGGCGCATCGGCGAGGATGTCGCACACCAGAAATTTGGCGAAGGGAGTGATCGTCAATATCGAAGGCAGCAACGTGTTGGCAGGAAATCCTGCCAACATTACTTGCAGTTACTTACGCTTGGTGGTCGGTTACCGGCGGCAACGACTATGAATCTTCCGGCAGACCGAAAATGTGGGTGTAGGTCGGATAGAAAGAGCAGTACATCACCATCGTCAAGGCAACCGACAGCGGCAGCAGAACCATCATGGTGATTGCGGCATTGTCGATCAGTAGCGCAATCAGTACGCCGATGATTGCCGGTAGCATGACGCCGATGCAGGCCCACGCCAAGCCATAGACTGTGAATGCTTTTATTTCACGCCATACCGTAAAGAAGCTATAGAAAACAGCCTTGGAAACGTGCATTTTCTTCCACATGATGAGCGGTGCTGCATACCAGAACGTCATCGCTGCCAGCGCGTATACCACGGCGGAAGACAGCATCCCCAGCGGGATGTTGGAATCCTGTATCTCTTTGGCGTCGAGCGATGCTTGACCGGTCAAGACCATCCAGAAAATGCCGCCATCGACCAACGCTGATGCGCCAATCGCGACGACGCCTGCGATCAGATAAAGCAGACCAAGGATTAGCAGATTCTTTATTTCAGAAGAACGGAAACCGATCAGCAGCAGGTTCGGGAACACGCGTTTTCCCTGTTCTATATACAAGCAAGCTTGCATGAAGGACATGGCAAATACAGGAATCAGAATCAGCGGCAAGATTTGGTTCAACAGCGGAATGAGGTTGAGCAGCAGCATCAGGGACATATATCCCAGGAATAGCGTCGACATTTCAGTGGGTTGTTTGCGGAATAACGCAAACCCCTCTTTGACCCATATCCATCCGGTTTTTGCAGGCAGTTTTTCCATCGTTTCCATCAATAGTCAATACAAGGCAGGAACCGGGTGCGCCACGCGATGCCGCAAAATCCGTTCAAAATGACTTGGATCGTGCGGTGTCAGTATTTCCGCCGCGCGAGGTAAGTAAAAATCGTACAGCCGCGACAGCCAGAAGCGCAATGCACCAGCTCGCAGCATCGGCTGCCAGGCCATTTTTTCGGCGGCGCTGAACGGTCGCACCGCGTGATAGGCGTCAAGTATGGCACGCACTCTACCATTGTCCAGCACGCCGCTGTCGAGGTCAATGCACCAGTCGTTGACAGTCACCGCGAGGTCAAATAGCCAGGTATCGCAACCGGCAAAATAGAAATCGAAAAATCCGCTCAGATGGTTGTCGTAGAACATCACATTGTTGCGAAACAGATCTGCGTGGACCGGACCGTTGGGCAGTTGAAGATAGGTATTCGAGGCAGCAAAAGCCTGCTGGAAAGCAATTTCATCATGCAGCAATTGTTGCTCGTCTGCCGCCAAGTACGGCAGCACAACCGGTGCTATTTCACGCCACCATGGCAGGCAACGCAGATTAGGCTGGCGCATCGGGAAATCCTGCGCCGCCAAGTGCATTTTTGCCAGCATCGTGCCCACTTCACCGCAATGTACTGCCGCTGGCGTCAGTTGACAGTCGCCAGCCAGTTTGGTGACGATGGCGGCGGGTTTGCCATGTAATGGATTGATAATCCGGCCTTCTTGGTTGGCGATAGGCTCCGGCACCAGGACGCCGCGCTGTGCCAGATGGCGCATCAGCTCGAGATAAAACGGCAGTTGTTCGAAGGTGAGATTTTCAAACACTGTCAACACATACTCGCCGCGTTCGGTATTGATGAAAAAATTACTGTTTTCGATGCCGGAGGAAATTCCTCTGATTGCCAGCGCCTTGCCTAACGAGAAGGACGGAATCCATTGCGAGAGATCGTCTAGTGTAACGGGAGTAAACACTGCCATGGGAAAAATAGGGGAAAGGACGAGGTTAAGACTATCGGAATAAATAGGCAGAAAATGTGCGGCGGATGTGTGTTGATTCCGCGCATTAACCGCATGGCTAATTGTTTGCTGGTGCGGCCTGCGGCGCTTCCAGTTATTAGTTCCAGAGCTTCAATATGCTCAGTGGCGGCAGTCCTGGATCGCTGTTGATTGTGCTGCTTCGCCTTCATTGTACGGCTTCTGGCCCAGATCGAACTCCTTGATCTGCCATTGCGCGCCGCGCACTGATCCGTCATTTGACTCCAGCAAGCCGGCTTGCGGTTGCGATTTCATATAATACGTGCTGCGTGCGCTGTTGACCTTGACTTCTGTAACGCGGCCTTGCTCGTGCTTTTCTGTGATGTCGGCAGGGCCTTCGCCCGGCTTGTGTATCGTCACTCCCGGTGCTTCACCTTGATCGTATTTTTGTGGTTCTGGCGGCGAAGCGATGGTCTTGGTAAGTTGTTGGGCATTCAACAGTAACGGCGTTGCAATAGAGGCAATGCAAATCGCCAATAGTGGCCAGACTTTGGGGTTATTCATGTGAATTTTGGCTACCTTGATTAAAACAAGATTTAGAAGCGAGTACCTTCATTGTAACAAACCGGCAGCCCCGATAGGCTATAAGGCGGGTTTAGTTCACCGATTTCGGTAAATTCGGTAGCCTGTTTCGGATATTTGCGAAAAGTCATTAAAAATGAAGAGATGGCAATTGTTTCTTGTGAAATGGCTACAGAAGCATGCCGGTATGGCGATCCGATTCGGCCATGACGGTTTCGCCAGCTTTGTAGAATTTCACCACTGCATCGAGAATCTCGGCAGGATGTCGAGCACCTGGATCAAGTTCATATTCTTGGCAGCAATTATGCCATCGCCAACCAGTTGCGTGCGGAACCACCCCAGTAGGCCATTCCAGAAGTTGCTGCCGATCAGGACTATCGGAATATGGCGGTACTTGCCGGTCTGGATCAGGGTCAGCACCTCGGTCAACTCGTCAAACGTGCCGAACCCGCTCGGCAACACGATGTAGGCGTCCGCGTAAGGCACGAATGCAACTTTGCGGGGCAAGAAGTGGTGGAAGCTGGGCGAGATATCCTGCCATTTGTTTTCACTTTGCTCGTGTGGCAATTCGATGTTCATGTCGACCGACGGCGATTTGCCTTCAAATGTGCTTTTATTGGCGGCTTCCATCAGACCAGGACTGCCACCCGAAATCACGGCAAATCCCTCATCTGGAAAACGGCGCGCGATATCCATGCACAAAGGATTGTCGGCCTTGATGCGCGCCGAGCCGAAGATTGACAATGCTGGATGTAACTCGGAAAGGCGTTCGGTCGACTCGATAAATTCTGTCATAATCGTGAACATATGCCGCGACTCGCGCGCCTTCTTTTAAGTGGCGCGTTCGATATCCGTCACCTGCCGCAAACGCGGTACATACGCGATACATACGCGGTACATTTTTCCCGTTTAATTACGTATGCAAAAAACTCTGCTGTTAGTTGATGGTTCTAGTTATCTTTATCGCGCCTTTCACGCGTTGCCCGATATGCGCAACGCCGCCAATGAGCCGACTGGTGCACTATACGGCATCATCAATATGCTACGCCGTTTAGCCATTGACTACCCCGCAGCTTACCTTGCCTGTGTGTTCGATGCAAAAGGTAAAACTTTTCGCGACCATATGTACGCCGATTACAAGGCTAAGCGGGCGTCGATGCCGGAAGACCTGGTTAAACAGATTACGCCAATTCACGCTGCTGTACGCGCTATGGGCTGGCCGATCCTGATGGTGGAAGGCGTTGAAGCCGATGATGTGATCGGCACGCTGACCGTGCAGGCGGTGACGCACGGCATGGAGGTAGTGGTCTCCACCGGCGACAAGGACTTGGCGCAACTGGTCAACGATCATGTGACGTTGATCAACACCATGAACAACGAGAAGCTCGATCGCGCCGGCGTGATCGCCAAGTTCGGCGTGCCGCCGGAACGCATCGTCGATTATCTGACATTGATCGGCGATACCGTCGACAATATTCCCGGTGTCACCAAGGTTGGTCCGAAGACAGCGGTCAAATGGCTGGTGCAGTACGATACAGTCGATGCAGTTATCGCTAATGCGATCAACATCGGCGGCGAGGTGGGCGAGAATCTGCGCAAGGTGCTGGACTGGCTACCGAAGGCCAAGGAATTGGTGACGGTAAAAACCGATTGCGATCTAAGTGCGCATATGGTTTCGATCCCGAAATCGCTGAAGGTGTCGGAGCCGGACAGAGATACCCTGATCGAATTGTTTACCCGTTATAACTTCAAGATCTGGTTGCGTGAATTGGGCGAGCCGGATGATGCTGCCGAGGTAGCTGATGGCGCCGATAAAAAGATCGGTAAGAGTCCGCAGAGAAGCGCCGAACCGGCGCAAAGCAGCCTGTTTACTAAGGTGGAGTGGCACCATGAAACAGTGTTGACAGAAGCCCAACTAGAGCAGTGGCTGAGGCGTATCGATAGTGCTGCCTTGACGGTGGTCGATACCGAAACCACTTCGCTCGACCCGATGACGGCGCAACTGGTCGGCATCTCTCTGTGCTGCGAAGTCGGCAGCGCCGCCTATATTCCGGTGGCGCATCGTTATCAAGATGCTCCAGAGCAATTGTCGCGCGAGTTTGTGCTGGAAAAAATACGCGCCTGGCTGGAAGACGACAGCAAGCCTAAGGTCGGCCAGAACCTCAAGTACGACAGCCATATATTTGCCAATCAGGGCGTGAACCTGCGCGGTATCGTGCACGACACGCTGCTCGAATCCTATGTGTTTGAATCGCATCGCAGCCATGATATGGCTAGTCTGGCCTTGCGCCACCTGAATCATCAGACCATCACGTTCCAGGAAGTATGTGGCAAGGGCACGTCGCAGATTGGTTTCGACGAGGTTGAGATCAGCCGCGCCACAGAATATGCGGCCGAGGATGCTGGCATCACGCTGCAGTTGCATTTAGCGATGTTGCCGCATATCTTCGACGAAGCCAAGCTTAGGTTCATCTATGAAATAATCGAAATTCCGACTTCGGTAGTGCTGCAAAAAATCGAGCGTAATGGTGTGCTGATTGATGTCGGTTTGCTGGCGATCCAGTCAAACGAGCTGGGCAAGCGCATGCTGGAAATCGAGCAGCAAGCTTATGCATTAGCCGGCCAACCGTTTAATCTGAGTTCGCCCAAACAGTTGGGTGAAATCCTGTTTGAAAAATTCAAGCTGCCGGTGGTCAAGAAAACGTCTTCCGGGTCACCGTCGACCGATGAAGAAGTGCTGCAGAAATTGGCCGAGGATTATCCGTTGCCGAAGGTGCTGCTCAACTACCGCAGTTTATCGAAACTGAAATCGACCTATACTGACAAGTTGCCGAAGATGGTCAACCAGAAAACCGGTCGTGTGCATACCAACTACGCGCAGGCGGTGGCGGTTACCGGACGTCTGGCGTCGAATGATCCGAACCTGCAGAACATACCGATTCGCTCTGCCGAGGGACGACGTATCCGCGAAGCGTTCGTGGCGCCCGAAGGTAGCGTGATCGTATCGGCCGACTATTCACAGATCGAGTTGCGCATCATGGCGCATATATCCGGCGATGAAAACATGCTGCGGGCGTTTGCCGAAGGCGCGGATATTCATCGCGCTACTGCTGCCGAAATCTTCGGCACGACAGCGGTAGAAGTCACCAGCGAGCAGCGCCGCTACGCCAAGGCAATTAATTTCGGTTTGATTTATGGAATGAGCGCATTTGGCTTGGCCAGCAACCTCGGTATCGAACGCGTTGCGGCACAGATGTATATCGAAAAATATTTCATGCGTTTTGCCGGTGTCAAGCAGTTCATGGACATGACCCGGGCGCTGGCCAAGTCGCAAGGTTATGTCGAAACCGTGTTCGGGCGCCGCCTGTGGCTACCGACGATCAATTCCCTGAACGGCCTGCGCCGTCAAGGCGCCGAGCGTGCGGCGATCAATGCTCCGATGCAAGGCACTGCCGCCGATCTTATTAAATTGTCTATGATTGCTGTTGTAAACTGGACCGAGGCAGAACAGTTAAAAGCCAAGATCGTCATGCAGGTACACGATGAACTGGTGTTGGAAGTGCCGCAGGACGAATTGGCGCTGATCCGGGAAAAATTGCCCCAATTGATGGCGGGTGTGGCTGAGCTGCGAGTACCGTTGCTTGCTGAAGTGGGAGTCGGGAAAAATTGGGACGAAGCGCATTGAGGCTCACGCATCAAGCGATTAGCTGCAATTTCCCTCCCGGTTTTCTGATTTGCGAATCGATGATTTATGGCGCAATTGATTATTAATTTTAAGGAACTTGTATGCCGAATTTAAAAAAAAGATTTCGATAGTCTGGTGACAAAAACCGGTTTGTCAAGCGAAGTAGATTGTCGCACCTTTCTGAAGACGACGCTGGGTGCCGGATTTGCCGCAGCGGTCATGCTGGTAACCGCGCAGACTGTCATCAAGCCCGATAGCGTCGGCCTCCCCGCCGGGCCGCTTAAGATTCAGCAGAACGGCCTCAGCGTGCCGACGTACCGTCTTCAGCCAGAGGGTAAAACCAATCTGCCGGTGGTGCTGGTTATTTCTGAAATTTTCGGCGTGCACGAACACATTGTTATTACCCAGGGTTTTGCCAAGCTGGATTATATGGCGATTGCCACCGAACCTTTTTGTCCGCCATGGCAATCCGGCGGTGTTTGCATCGATCCCGCAGTGGTACAAAAACGTTATTTCAAAAATGCCGAACGATCAAGTGATGGGTAATCTCGATGCCTGCGTCACCTTGACGGAGGAGAATAGCGGCAATGTCGCCAAGCTGGCCATCACCAACTTTTGCTAGGGCGGCCGGATTATGTGGTTGTATATTTTACTTATAATCCCAAGATAGAGGACGCTGCGGCATGGTGGGCGAGTGCAACGAACTGACGCCGAAGCAGCCGGTCAACATCACACCAACCTTGAAATTGCCGGTGTTGAGTTTGTATGGTGGCAAGGATCAGGGCGGGGGATTGCCAGGATTACGTAGCCGCAGATTGAAAGAAGCGCTGGCCAAGGGTGGCGGCAAGTTGGAATTTATCGTGTATCCGAATTTCGGCCATGCGTTTAATGCCGATTATCGACCTAGCTACGTTGAAGCCGATGCTAAAAAATTGGTGACAGCGGATTTTGGCATGATTTAAGCCGCATGGGGGGGAAGTTGAATTGATGGCGGCGACATCATCCTTTCTTGATCTTTAAATGTTGTTTTGTTATCTGGCAGCTTGTGCTCACGCGTGACAGCGACTTCCCATTTTGCTGTTTGCCGCGGTAACATTTGAAAAAAAACTTGCCCACCCTGAGCTTACGAGTTCTCTCAAGCCTGGCCTAGCTCAAAGTAAAATTTGTCCAATTGCAGCAGGTGTGCTTTAATTCGCAACATATGTTGCAAATAACGCTTATTAGCTGGGGCTAAAAATTAATTCCACACTCGTTTCGATTCTCTTGGCGACTACCATCGCCGGTTTTTTTAGTATTACTGCTGCTGCCATATTTTCGTTCGCTTTGCTGTCGAAAATGGTTGAACGCATGGTCAGTTTGTCGATCGGCATTATGCTGGCGACTTCTTTACTGCACGCGCTGCCGGAAGCGTTCGAATCGAATGCGGACAACCACACGCTATTTGCCATTCTGTTGGGCGGTTTGTTGACGTTTTTTGTGCTTGAGAAGTTTGCTATTCTGCGCCACTCGCATCATCACGAAGATGATGGGCATGGACATCATCATGGATATGACAAGAAAGAAGCCGGCAAGGCCGGCTGGATGATTCTGGTCGGCGACGGCTTGCATAATTTCACCGACGGCATCCTGATTGCTGCTGCTTTCCTGGCCGATCCGCATCTGGGTCTGATCACCGGCCTTGCGATCATTGTGCATGAAATTCCTCAGGAAATTGGCGATTTTATCGTGTTGCTGAATGCCGGTTTTTCACGTGCACGCGCTTACCTCTACAATCTGATCTGTAGCCTGATGGCGGTGGCCGGCGGTTTGCTGGGTTACTTGACGCTGGAGCGTGGAGTAGAGTGGATTCCCTATGTTTTAGTATTCGCTTCGTCGGGCTTTATCTACATTGCCGTCAGCGACCTGATGCCGCAAATGCAACGGCGCGCGACGTTGCGCGAAACCATTTCGCAGATTTTGCTGATCTGCGCCGGGGTGGTGATTGTGCTGTTCCTGAGACGTTACGCACACCATCATTAAGTCCCGGTTTCGGCCAAGGCGCTAAACCTCGACGTAGGGTGAATAGCGTACTGTGCCGACCAGGAATTCCTGGTTCGTATGCAACACGTTAGCAAAAAACCTGACTGCCCTGCGCCAACTCTACGATATTGCAATGCTATTCAGGCGCCCTTGGCCATCGGCCGAGTGGCGTCGGCGCACCACTCGCTCCATGAGCCCGGATAGAGCGCTGCGCCATGCAGGCCGGCGATTTCCATCGCCAGTAGGTTGTGGCATGCAGTTACGCCTGAGCCGCATTGCATCACTGCCGCTTGCGGTGCGCTGATTAGGGCGTCGAATTCCTCTTGTAACTGATGTCCCGATTTGAAGCGACCGTCGGCTTGTAGGTTGTCCTTGAAGAAGCGGTTCTTGGCGCCGGGAATATGGCCGCCGACAGGATCGATGGTTTCATTTTCGCCGCGGAAGCGATCCGGCGCGCGGGCGTCGATCACGATTCGGTATTGGCTGGTCAGGTTGGCCAGTATCTCCTCGGCATCGACGCTGCTGGTCAGTGATGCTCTGACGCTGATGTTGCCTGGCGTCGGTGCCGGCTCGGCCGTTGTGAGGATTTGTCCTTCTGCTTGCCAGGCCGCCAGTCCGCCGTCCAGCACGGCTACCGAGTCATGGCCGATTGAGCGCAACAGCCACCACAGGCGCGCCGCATACATGCCGTCTGTGGCGTCGTAGGCGACCACTTGCGTATTCTCACTGATGCCCCATCGTCGCAGCGTAGTGACCAGTGCGTCTGTCTCTGGCAATGGATGGCGGCCTTTGAATGTGCCACTGACGGCCTGCTTTGGTCCGCACAAGTCGCGGTCCAGGTTGGCGAGGCGGGCCCCGTCAATGTGACCGGCGGCATACGCCGCCAGGTCCGCGCTCGGATCCATCAAATGATGACGGCAATCGACGATGACCCAATTCGGGTGGTGTGCGTTGGGCCGCAGATTGGCTGCCGAAATCAGCGTTTTGTAAGAATGTGTTTGGGTCATGGCTTTCCTTCTGTTGGTATGTAGATCAGGTTTTTGTGATGCGGTGGCACCCGAAAAATTACATCAGACAGGCCCTAATATTTTTTCACCCGCAACGGCGTTTGTGGACGTGCCTGACTTTGAGTATAAAACGTTGCCAGCAAACCGCCGGCAAGGATGATCACCGTGCCCGTCCAGCCGCGCCAGCCGAGTTGATCTTGCCAAATAAGACTCCCCCAGGCGCTGGAAAAGATGATGCCAGTGTATTGCAGGTTAGCCGTTAATAGCGGGTTGCCGAGTCGGTAAGCGCGGGTCATGGCCATTTGTGCGATGGTGGCGGATAGGCTGAGGATAATTAGTAACGATACGCCTCGCAGGTCGTGCATGTGCCAGAACGGTATCCTGCCGCCGGGTGGCATTAGGCAACAGACCAGGCCGGCGATGGCGCTGGTTGCCGAAAAATAAAACACTACCCGATATTCCGGCTCGCCCAGCGTTCCCAGATGGCGCACCTGCAGATATGCCACAGCCGAGATCAGGCCGGACACCAGCGCAATCAAACTACCCAGGATTTGGTTCGGATCTGACGATGGCTGCAGCAGTAACATCACGCCGATGAAGCTGATCAGGATGGTGGTGGCCATGCCCCAATCGAAGCGGCTGCTGCCGCGCCACCAGGCCGCACCGAACAGGATGGCGGCCAGCCAGATCGATGACGTGTAGTTGAGGGTGGTGGCCGTGGAAATCGGCAGCAGGCTGAACGAATAAAACCACAGCGACAGTGCAAACACGCCGATCACCCCGCGCCACACATGCTGGCGCGGCATTGGTGTCTTCAGCGTACCGCCCTTTGTTAGGATCAAGCCGATGATGAGCAGCATGCCGATCAAGCCGCGGCTGAGTACAATTTCCCAGACCGAATAATTGTCGGCGGCGAGTTTGACGCAGACGCCCATAACGGAAAACATGATGCTGGCAAAGAGCATCCAGAGCGATTGCATGAGATTGGTAGGCGAAAGCCGGTTAGCAGATAAACAGTTATTGTGACCGATTCCGCTAAGCTTGCCTTCTTTGTGCCGCAAAAATAAAAAACATGAGTTGATTCGTATAATTATACGAATCAACTCATGTTAAGTATCGCTCAGGCGCGGCGCACCGCGAGCGTGTTACAACAGATCGGCCCGATTGCGATGCCATTCGTGGCAGTGCTGTATGCTGCCCTACATCGGCGACTGGTATGGCCCTACTTCACTGACACCGTGCTCCATCAGGATTCGCCGTCCAACATCCATGCGCAGTGCAATTTCATCATTTTCGACATAGGTTTCCATATATGCGGCGCGTTCTGCCTCCACCATTTCCTGTTCAAATAGCGTAATTTCTTACGGATAATAAAATTCGACCACATTGGTGGTTTTTTACGAGCCGCGCGGCCACAGCGTTGATACTACCAAGACGTACGGATACCACTCGATCATGATGTTGGGATACAGCGTCAGCCAGATCGCGCAGAATTTCTGTGCCTCGTCATTGTTGAGCTTGAGGATTTGTTCTTGCCACTTGCGCTAAATCGGTGAGCCGAATTTTTCCGGTCCGTGATTGACGCTAACCGTCTGCACGTTGTAATCCTTGCCGAATTGCCGTTGCAGGTGGTCGCAGCTGACGAAGCTGCCCAGACCCTGATGAAACGGCTCGACATGATAATCTTCGAGGAAGATCCCGATGAAGGTTCTCCAGTTGTAATCACGCTCTTGCGCTGCGACGTGATCAAACAGATAGCCGCTGAAATCTAGGTCCTTGGCGACGCCGAGTGGCTGGCTTGAAAAATACAGGAAACTTTGGAAAAACTGGAGGCTTCAGCTCAATACCAAGCTGCAATTAGTCAATTTTCTCTTTCCTTGCTTTAATTATTGTATTGAAAAGGTGTTGAAAAGATTCCGGACAGGATCTAAGAGAGAAAGAATTCGCAAAAAACTTGTGCTCAAATAATATGAAACGGAAATTTCGGACATAGTTAGAAATTATCCAATAACAATCTGGAAAAGTTAGCTATTTTGATCGCATTATCAAAATTAATTTCCAGAAATTCAACGAGTTACGCGCATTTGCACTAAAATAGCGAACTAAATTATCTACATCAACTATGCCAAAAAAATCAATTCTCACCAGCGCGCCGGCTTCTTTCGAGCAGGCAATGGCCGAACTGGAGCAACTGGTTGCCCATGTGGCAGCTGGTGAATTGCTACTGGAAAGTCCTGTCGTTGCCTATAAACGAGGCTCGGAGCTGATCAAGTTCTGCTCTGTGCAAGTTGATAAGGTCGACAGCCAGGTCCAGGTACCGGGGGGCGACACGCTCAGGCTGTTTGCCGGCAAAGTATTCAATGATCACAGCCGTGGAACCGACGAATGACGGCGGCAGCGCAACTCATGAAACAGATGCAGGAACCAGTGCAGCCTTTCGCTGAATGGATGCGTCGGGTGCAGGTTGATATGGAAGCCGCACTGGAGCGTTTTCTGCCGGCCGCAACGGCGACGCCGGTAAGGCTCCACCAAGCCATGCGCTATGCCGCGCTGGATGGCGGAAAACGAGTGCGGCCATTGTTGGTATTTGCTGCCGGCGAACTGTTCGCGGCTCCGATCGCCGTGGCGCAACGCGCCGCCGCCGCAGTGGAAATGATCCATGCTTACTCACTGGTGCATGACGATATGCCATGCATGGATGACGATGCCTTGCGCCGCGGCAAGCTGACAGTGCATGTGCAATACGATGAAGCGACCGCCTTGCTGGTCGGTGACGCTTTGCAAGGGCAGGCATTCGTGCTGCTAACTGCTGCCGACGAAGGCATTGACGCGGCACGCCAGATCGTCATGTTGCACATACTGGCGCAGGCTTCCGGTTCGCTCGGCATGTGCGGCGGCCAAGCCATCGACCTGGCTAGTGTTGGCCTCAATTTGTCGCTGACAGAATTGGAGCAGATGCATAAATTGAAAACGGGCTCTTTGCTGCGCGCCTCGGTATTGCTCGGCGCCTGGAGTGGCAAGGTGTTGTTGCAAGACGAAGTCGCCGCATTGGAAGCCTATGGCATAGCCATCGGCTTGGCGTTCCAGGTAGTCGACGATATCCTTGATGCGACCGCAGATTCTGCTACGTTGGGTAAAACCGCCGGTAAAGATGCCGCCGACAACAAGCCAACTTACGTTTCGATTCTGGGCTTGCCGGAATCGCAGGCGCTGGCAGAAAAATTGCGCAACGATGCCCATCAGGCGCTTGCGATCTTTGGGGATAAGGCACAACGCTTGCGTGATCTGGCGGATCTGATCGTGCAGCGGAAAGCTTAGTAGGGCATATGGAAATTCTCAACATAATAGACAGCCCGGCAGATTTGCGAGAACTGCCGCGGGCGCAACTCAAGCCGTTGGCTGATGAACTGCGCAAATTCGTCATCGAATCGGTATCGAAAACCGGCGGCCATTTGTCGTCCAACCTGGGCACGGTAGAATTGACGATTGCGCTACATTACGTGTTCAATACGCCGGAAGACCGTATCGTCTGGGACGTTGGTCATCAGACTTACCCGCACAAAATACTCACCGGCCGTCGCGACCACATGTACATGATGCGTCAGCTTGACGGCATTTCCGGTTTTCCGCGCCGCAGCGAGAGCAAATACGACACCTTCGGCACTGCCCACTCGTCGACATCGATCTCCGCTGCGCTGGGCATGGCCCTGGCTGCCAAGACCAAGGGCGAGACCGAGCGCCATGCGATTGCCGTGATCGGCGACGGCGCGATGACGGCTGGTATGGTGTTCGAAGCCATGAACAACGCCGGCGTCTACGACGATATCAACATGTTGGTGATCTTGAACGACAACGACATGTCGATCTCGCCGCCGGTAGGCGCGCTGAACCGCTACCTGGCACGGTTGATGTCGGGACAGTTCTACGCACAGGCCAAGAATGTCGGCAAATCGATTCTGCCGGCACCGATGCGGCAGCTAGCCAAGCGGATTGAAGAACACGCCAAGGGCATGGTGGTGCCTGCCACCATGTTTGAAGAATTTGGTTTCAACTATATAGGCCCGATTGATGGGCATGACCTGGAGTCGCTGATCCCGACGTTACAAAACCTGAAGAACCTGAAAGGGCCGCAGTTTCTGCATGTGGTGACCAAAAAAGGTCAGGGCTATAAGCTGGCGGAAGCCGATCCTGTGCTGTATCATGGCCCGGGCAAGTTCAATCCGGCGGAAGGCATCAAGCCGGCAGCGGTCAGCAAAATGACTTACACTGATGTGTTCGGCGACTGGCTGTGCGACACTGCGGCGCAAGATGACAAGCTTATCGGCATCACGCCGGCGATGTCTGGCGGCTCTGGCCTGGATACGTTCGCCAAGCGCTTCCCGCAACGCTTCTACGATGTCGGTATCGCCGAACAGCACGCCGTCACCTTCGCCGCCGGCTTGGCTTGTGAAGGTCTGAAACCGGTGGTGGCGATTTATTCGACCTTCCTGCAGCGCGCTTACGATCAATTGATTCATGACGTTGCTTTGCAAAATCTCGACGTCACGTTTGCCCTCGATCGTTCCGGCCTTGTCGGCGCCGATGGCGCCACCCATGCCGGCAATTATGACATGGCGTATTTGCGTTGTATCCCGAACATGGTGGTGATGGCCGCTTCCGATGAGAACGAATGCCGGCAAATGCTGACTACTGCTTATCAATACAATGGTCCGGCCGCCGTGCGTTATCCGCGTGGCGGCGGCACCGGCGCCGCCATCGATCCAGCGCTGACGGTGCTGCCGCTGGGTAAAGGCGAAATCAGGCGCAAAGGTCGCAATGTGGCGATCCTGGCTTTCGGCTCGTTGCTGGCGCCTAGCATCGACGCCGGCGAACTGTTGGATGCCACGGTGGGCAACATGCGCTTCATCAAGCCGCTGGACGTTGAACTGTTGTTGGAACTGGCTGCCAGCCATGATTCATTGGTTACGGTGGAAGAGGGCTGCATCATGGGCGGCGCGGGCGCCGCCGTGGCGGAAGCGTTGGCTGCCGCGGGATGCCTCAAGCCGCTTTTGAATCTCGGTTTACCGGATCGATTTATCGATCATGGCGATGCTAACCAGCTATTGGCGCAGTGCGGATTGAATGCTGAAGGTATCGCCGCTTCGATACGTCGGCGTTTCGGCAAAGATCAGCCGCGTCTGGTCGTCAACCAAAATTAATAGAAGCAAAATCAATAAAGTAGGGTGGGCATGCGATGCTCGTGTTCGAAGCAAATTTCCACCTATGGTGCGCATAATCAACGTTCGCATATTACCGTCAACGCTTTGCTGGATGGAGAGGGTTCTGGTTGACAAATTGATCGCCAGTATTGGCGCGCAGGCGGCCTGTTAAGTGTTTGCTTTGCTGAAGCGTCCGGATGAGAAGCTGGTGGTCGAGCATGTTCCTGACCACGCAACGCTGTTCATCGACCTCGGCACCACCAAAGAGGAAGGTGCCAAGGACCTGAGCCGCCGCTGCAACTTACGTGTCATTACCAATAACCTCAATGTGGCCGCTATCATGGGCGGCTATCCGGATTGCGAAGTGATCATCACCGGTGGCGTGGCGCGCGCGACCTCGATATTACTGGCGAAGAAATCATCGATTTTATCCATCGCTTCAAGGTCTATTTCAGCATCATCGACATTTCCAACATTGAGGCCGACGGCACGTTGCGCGATTTCGATTATCGGGAAGTACGCGTGTCGGAGGTTATCATCGAGCATTCGCGCACCGTATTTCTGGTCGTCGATTATTCAAAATTCTGGCAGCCGGCGCTGGTACATTTGGGCGATCTTTCAAAGAGCAATGCGCTGTTTACCGACAGGCCGATACCGCCAGAAATTTGCACGATTTTCGATGAGGCGAAGATCGATTTGTTGAATCAAGCTCAAGCAGTCTCGAACAAGGGCAAAAATACAACTAAAAAACAGTGCTGTGTGGTGATGCGATATGGGAATTATTTATTTCCAATTAAGTTGACTCTTATCAAAAAATTTTTTTATAGGTCATAAATATAGACAATTTCAATTGTTCGAATTCGAACAATATACTTTCGAATATAAATATTCTATGATGTCAAGCGACATTGCGAACATGTGTTTTTGCTAACTGGCAATAGCGCGTTTGTCGCATGAGTGAGTTACCGACACAAAGGAGATGGTTGTGGTGTCAGATCAAATTGTTGACTTATTGGTGGTAGGCGGCGGCATCAATGGCGCCGGCATTGCGCGTGATGCGGCCGGGCGTGGCCTGAGCGTGTTGCTTTGTGAGCAAGATGACCTGGCTTCCCACACGTCGTCGGCCAGCACCAAACTGATCCACGGCGGTTTGCGCTACTTGGAACAATACGAATTCGGCTTGGTGCGCAAGGCGCTGCAGGAGCGCGAACGCTTGATACGCATGGCACCGCATATTATTGAGCCGCTGCGTTTTGTGATGCCGCATCTATCGACCCTGCGACCGGCCTGGATGATACGTGCCGGCATATTTTTATACGACAATCTGGCCAAGCGCGAACTGTTGCCTGGCTCACGCGCCATCGATTTCCGCAAGCATGTCTCTGGCCAGCCGCTGAAAAAGACACTGACCAAAGGCTTCGTGTATTCCGACGCGGCGGTACAGGATGCGCGGCTGGTGGTGCTCAATGCGATGGATGCCAACGAGCGCGGTGCGACGATTCTCACCAAGACCCGTTTGATCGAAGCCAAGCGAGGCAGTCAATACTGGGACGCCACTTTGCAGTCGACCTTGACTGGCGAGACGACTGAAGTCAAGGCGTGTTGTGTGGTCAACGCCGCCGGACCCTGGGTAGCTAGCTTGCTGAACGGCGCCTTGCATACTTCTGCGCAACACCATATTCGTTTGGTCAAGGGCAGCCACATCACTACCAAACGTCTATTCGATCACGATCATGCGTACATTTTCCAGAACCCGGATAAGCGCATCGTCTTTGCGATTCCATATGAAACTGATTTCACGTTGATCGGCACTACCGATGTCGAGTACAGCGGCGATCCGAGCAAGGTTGAGATATCGGAAGAGGAAACCGCTTATCTATGTGAATCAGTGAGCCGCTATTTCGAGATTCCGGTAACCCCAGCACAGGTAGTCTGGGCATATGCCGGTGTGCGGCCACTGTTGGAAGAGGAAATCTCCAATCCGTCCGCCGTCACGCGTGATTACCGCCTTGAGTTTAATGCCGAGCAAGGTCAAGCACCTGTGCTGTCGGTTTTCGGCGGCAAGATCACTACCTACCGGCGCTTGGCGGAAGAAGCGATGGAGCATTTGCAGCCGTTGTTCGGTTATATGAACGCGCATTGGACCGCGGATGAACCACTGCCGGGCGGCGATATGCCAAACGCCGACCTTGCAGAATTCCAAAGCATTTTCCAGCGGCGGCATGCCTGGCTGCCAGCTGTGCTTGCTGCACGTTACGCCCGCACTTACGGTACGCGTAGCGTGCGTCTGCTGGATGGCATTCACGATATTGCTGGACTCGGTCAACTATTTGGCGCCGATCTGTATGAAGCCGAAGTACGCTACCTGATACGTAACGAATGGGCGCTTAGCGTCGATGATATTCTTTGGCGCCGTTCCAAATTGGGATTGCGTTTCGATGTACCAGGAGTGGCGCGTTTGACGGCATGGTTGGAGATCCAGCAAGCGCAAGCTGCCCTGTAGCCAGCCGTTATGTATGATTGAAGTTTTACTCCGGCGCAATATCTCGTGCCGGAAGAAAAAGCAGACCAATCCGGAATCGCTTCGGATAAAAGTCGATAACCGATCCGCGCAAGCGGATTCACAAACCTTGGAGTAGACAAGTTGAAAGATAAATACATCCTCGCCCTCGATCAGGGCACCACCAGTTCGCGCGCCATGCTGTTTGATCGCCAGGGCAATATCGTATCGTCAGCGCAAAAGGAATTCCGTCAGATCTATCCGCAGCCGGGTTGGGTCGAGCATGACCCGCAGGAAATCTGGTCGACTCAGGCCGGCGTTGCCGCCGAAGCGATGACCAAGGTCGGCTTGAATGGCACCGCCGTGGCCGCTATCGGCATTACCAATCAACGTGAAACCACTATCGTCTGGGACCGTGAAACCGGCAAGGCGATCTACAACGCCATCGTTTGGCAAGACCGTCGTACTGCTGCATTCTGCGATCAGTTGAAGGCGCATAGCCTAGCGGAAAATATCCGCCAAAAGACTGGCCTGTTGGTGGACTCCTATTTCTCCGCCACTAAGATTCGTTGGATTCTGGACAATGTCGAAGGCGCCCGACGACTCGCCAATCAGGGGCGTCTGGCGTTCGGCACCGTCGATACATGGCTGGTCTGGAATATGACACGCGGCCAGCGTTATGTGACCGACGTTTCGAATGCATCGCGCACCATGCTGTTTAATATCCACACCATGCAATGGGATGATGAGCTGCTCGATATCATGGGCGTCCCGCACAGCATGCTGCCGGAAGTGCGCTCATCGAGCGAAACTTATGGTCACACCGAAATTTCCGGATTTGGTTCGGAAATTCCCATTTCTGGTATTGCCGGCGATCAGCAAGCGGCGTTATTCGGCCAGATGTGCACCCAGCCGGGCATGGTCAAGAATACCTACGGTACAGGCTGCTTCATGATGATGAACACCGGCGTCAAGCCGATCATCTCGAAGAACAATCTGCTGACGACTGTTGCCTGGAAGATCGGAGATCAGGTCAGCTATGCATTGGAAGGCAGCATCTTCATCGGCGGTGCCGTGGTGCAATGGCTGCGTGACGGCCTCGGTATCATCAAGTCCTCTACCGAAGTCGAAGCCTTGGCGCGCAGTATCAAGAATACGGATGGCGTGTACCTAGTACCGGCGTTTGCCGGCCTTGGTGCACCGCACTGGAATCCACACGCACGCGGTACCGTCTTTGGCGTCACCCGCGGCACCAATGCCGCACACTACGCGCGCGCCGCGCTCGACAGCATCGCCTACCAGACCATGGATGTATTGAAGGCAATGGAAGCCGATGCTGGCATCGTGATTCCGGAATTGCGTGTCGATGGTGGTGCTACTGCGAACAATCTGCTGATGCAATTTCAGTCGGATATTCTCGGCGTCGATGTGGTACGCCCTAAAGTTACGGAAACGACAGCGCTCGGCGCTGCTTACCTGGCTGGCCTGGCGGTCGGCTATTGGAGCAGCACCGATGACGTGCGAGGGCAGTGGCAGCTCGACCGACGCTTCAAACCGACACTGCCGGCCGATGAAGTGCAGGCCAACATCAAGGGCTGGCAGCGGGCAATTGCTGCCGCCACCATGTGGGCAAATTCCTGATCTGACCGATGCATGGGAAGCGGATCGGCATCTGCTTCCAGATTCTTCCAATATCCTATTTCTGAAAGTGTTTGTGATGACTCCTTATTTGGCTGAATTCGTGGGCACTGCCCTGATTGTCTTGCTTGGCAACGGGGTGGTTGCTAATGTCCTATTGAGTAAAACTCACGGCAATGGCAGTGGCTTGATCGTGATCACCGTCGGTTGGGCGATGGCGGTGTTTGTCGGCGTCTTTGTTGCGGCATCGTCCAGCGGCGCCCATCTTAATCCGGCCGTCACCCTGGCGCTGGTAGTGGCCGGTAAATTTACCTGGGCCGGTGTACCTGGCTACATTGCCTCGCAGATGTTAGGGGGGATGGTGGGTGCCTTTCTGGTGTGGCTGGTGTATCGCCAGCACTTTGCTGAAACCGAAGACGCCAATCTCAAGCTGGCGGCATTTTGCACCGCACCGGCGATCCGTAACAAATTCCGCAACGTCGTGTCGGAAGTGGTGGGTACCTTCGTGCTGGTGTATTGTGTGCTGAATATCGCATCGCCGACGATGGGTCTAGGCGCGCTGGATGCACTACCGGTGGCATTGCTGGTGATGAGTATCGGCGTATCGCTGGGCGGCACCACCGGTTATGCGATCAATCCGGCGCGCGATTTGGGACCACGGCTGATGCACGCGTTGCTGCCGATTCCCGGCAAGCGTGATAGCGACTGGGGTTACGCTCTGGTGCCGGTAGTCGGTTCAATTTGCGGGGGCGTGTTGGCGGCGCTGGTTTTTAGCTTGCAAATATCTGCTAAATAAGGTGTTGTCCGCGGATTAGTCAGCGCGATGGTCGGGCCCTGTCAGGCAAAGTTGTGTCAACGTTATTTGTTATGACCGGGACAGCCAGTTCTACCGATGGTTTTTTCCAAGACGAACGCGATATGTTTGTACTTTGACGAAAGGACCATCGGCCCCGATTCCATCGCTTTTCGTCGCAACCAGATAGCGTAAGCAAGAGATCGGAGATGCGCCGCTCAAGCTATTGCTCTGGTCAGCATCACCCCCATCCATTGCCGTGCCGACGATTTGCAGCGCCGGCTACCGGTCCGGACAAAAACTGCCTATCACCATGCCATCATGCTTCGATATATTGAGCAAGACCAAGCTTCCTGATCCGGATGCGTCGCATTCCCGCAAGATTTTGGGGCGGCTGGCGATATCCCTGAAATCCTCTGCATACATGCCGCACTGTAGCTCGCTCAAGATTTGGAGCCGTTCCAGCATCGGTGCCAGCTTATTGAATGGATATGTTTCGACTGAATAGGGGAGTGTCGCGCGTCGGCCACTCGATGTAGGCAAGCGCAGTTTCCAAGCCAACGAGAAAATGACAACCCATACGCAGGAAAATATAATTCGCGCCATTGCCGCTTCCCAAAATGATGGCCAGATCGCGGCGCTCTGTGCGGATGATTTCAGCGAGTTTGAGCCATCATGCAGCAAAGGCATTTTTCCCACATTGCTCCCTTGTGATGATCTAGTGTATTTGGCCCATCATTTTCACAAGCCGTTTCGCCGAAAGCGTCCTGATACATTTGCCGAAAACAAGCGCTACGCATTTCTCCATCAAGCAATGGTCTAATGCTTGGCGTGTCTCCAACGCCATGGATGTCACCGGCAATAAAGCCTTCCTCGATCGCGTGGTTGAAGGTGCCGAGCGATGATTGAGAGACGCGACCAAGTGAAAATCGACGGTGAGCATAAGGGCCCCGATAGTTGCCGAAAAAACATTAATAGTCTCTCGCCATACCATCAGCAGCGAATGCCTGAGAATTTACATTCTCAGCTCAATAATTTTTCGATATCCGCAGCCAGCGATTTCGGCTTGGTTTGTGGAGCAAAACGTCCGACTACGCTGCCATCCTTGGCCACCAGGAATTTTGTGAAATTCCATTTGATGCCTTCGCTACCGAGCAGGCCCGGCGCCGCATTTTTCAGGAACTGATAGAGCGGGGCGGCATGACCGCCGTTGACTTCGATTTTCTCTAACAGCGGGAAAGTTACACCGTAGTTATTTTCGCAAAAAGCGCTGATTTCATCGGCAGTGCGAGGCTCCTGCGCGCCAAACTGGTTGCACGGGAAACCCAGTATTTCAAGGCCCTGGTCGCGATACTTCTGATAAATTTCTTCCAGTCCTCTGTACTGCGGCGTGAAGCCGCAATTGCTGGCGATGTTGACGATCAGTAGCACCTTGCCGCGAAACGTTGCGAGCGATTCAGGTGTACCATTCAGTTGATTGACGGTGAAATCATAAATACTGCCAGTGTTGCTACTCATGCAATCCTTCAGATGTGAGGTGCTGGCGACAAGATCGCAGTCTTTGGCTTCTTTGCTGCGCAGTTTGATGAAAAGACGCAGATCGTTGACTGAATAGACATTGCTGAACGAATGCGTATGAGGTCCGACTTCGCATTGGTTGATCAGGTATTTGTTGGATTGACTGACGAACTCGATCGGATCCTCGATGGTCAGGATATGCGTGTATTCGTTTTCATTGACGCGGTTCACCACCGTCTCTCGTGTGGTCTATTTACCGTAGCCGGTCGGGGCCGCCGGTCACCAGCACTAGGCCGCGTGGTTTCAACGATAGTTCTGCAAAGATGTGCGGCTCGTTCAACTGCTCTAATGTCAGCACGATCGGGGAGGATGCTTCGCAGTGCGGCGGCGGTGCCTCGTCCTTGGCTGAAGGCGTTGACGCGGAAACGTGCTGGCCCTGGAATCTCGAACGAGAAGTCGATTTCCAGATACTTTTCGTAGGCCTTACTTTGTCCATCGTTCATGATGTCATAGATAATCGCATGGATTTTCTAGTACTCCAGCGCCGGCAGGTTGATGCGGCGCACATCGCCATGAACCCGGATAATCGGTGGCAAGCCTACGGATAAATGCGAATCGGAGGCTTTATTCTTTGCCGAAAATGCTAGAAGTTCGAAAATGTCCATTTATAATCTCCGTGCTATCTATTGTGTGTTAAACGATATTCCCCGATGCAGGGCACGCTCTCGAAGATGTGCCGAAGGCAAAATCCAGATGAAGCCGCTTTCCATCAAGTTCAGTCGCATGTTCCAGAAATTTTTTAAGTAATCTTTCCGAAGTCCCTGATTATGTCCTTAATTTCGCACAAGTTACAAACCGTTCAGGCCAGTATTCAGGCTGCCGCCAGTTCGGTGTCGCGCCATCCTGACGGTGTTGCATTGCTGGCGGTATCCAAGACTTTTGGTGTCGATGCGATCATACAGGCGATTGTTGCTGGCCAGCGCGTCTTCGGCGAAAACTATTTGCAGGAAGCCGTCGATAAAATCGCCGCGGTGAAGACGGCGCTGGCTACTCCTCAGTATGCAGACATCTTATTGGAATGGCATTTTATTGGACCTATTCAGAGCAACAAGACCAAGCCGATCGCCGAGCATTTCGACTGGGCACATACGGTTGATCGTGAAAAAATTGCGCAGCGGCTATCGACGCAACGTCCGGTGAGCCTGCCGTCGCTCAACATCTGCCTGCAAGTCAATATCAGCGGGGAGGCCAGTAAGAGCGGAGTTGCGCCGTCCGCAGTGCTCGATACCGCGCGCGCGATTATCGGATTGCCGCATCTAACATTGCGCGGCCTGATGGTCATTCCGGAGCCGACCGAGGATGAACAGAAGCAGCGTGCGTCATTCCGTCAGATGCGCGAGTTGCTGCAGCAATTGCAATCGGCATTGCCGCGCTACGCAACGCAGTTGGACACCTTATCGATGGGCATGTCGGCTGATATGACGGCGGCGATCGCAGAAGGGGCTACCATTGTCCGAGTCGGCGGCGCCATTTTCGGGCAGCGCGTCAAGCCCGAATCACAGGTCGGGTAATCACAGGAAAATCATGAACAACCAGCTCCATATCAGTTTCATCGGCGGCGGCAACATGGCCGCTGCGTTGATCAGCGGCCTGATCAGCAAGGTCACCGAGGGCGCTAATCTACACGTGGTCGATCTTAATCTGGGCGCCTTGCAGAATCTGCAGCAGCGCTTTGGCGTCAGCAGCGCAACTGAGATCGACGCCACGATCGGCCGCAGTGAGGTCATCGTGCTGGCGGTCAAGCCGCAGCAGATGAGGGAAGTTGTGGCTACATTGCGGCTGCATGTGACAAATCAGTTGGTGCTGTCGATTGCTGCCGGCATCCGTTCCATTGATTTGGTACGCTGGCTTGGCGGTCACGAAGCTATCGTGCGTTGTATGCCGAATACGCCGGCGCTTATCGGTCAGGGTATCACCTGCATGTTCGCCAGCGCTGGTGTAACAACGCAACAGCGCGAGACCGCCGATGTTATCCTGCGCACGGTAGGCAGCACCGTGTGGCTCAACGACGAGAGGAATATCGATGTGGTCACTGCGATATCAGGTAGTGGCCCGGCCTACGTCTTCTATTTCATCGAAGCCATGCAACAGGCGGCGCAGGAATTGGGTTTGACGGCGCAGCAGGGTATCGAACTGGCCAAGGCCACCTTCAGCGGCGCTGTACAATTGGCAATCCAGTCTGTTGAACCGGTTTCCTTGCTTCGCGAGCGCGTGACGTCAAAGGGCGGCACTACCCATGCGGCTTTGACCAGCATGGAAGCCAGCAGCGTAAAAGCGTTGATCATCACTGCCATCAAAGCAGCGGCAAAGCGCGGACGGGAATTGGGCGATGAGTTTGGCCGCGATTAGCCCCGACATTCACGTTGGGGCGCGCTAGGTGCACCCCCTCATGTCGGATGTTACTTACTGCGGCCGATCACCAGGCACGCCAGCAAACCGATGGCGGCAGCAACGCCGATTACCTTCCACGGATTGTCGCCAACATAGTCGTCGGTGACATAGGCAGCGTGCTTGGTATGCGCCACAATTTTCTTGGCGGCTTTCGGTAATTCTGTTTTGGCAGTATCCAGCGCGGCTCTCAGCTTTGTGCGCGCCGAATCGTATTTTTTTCCGCATTGTCGTAGGTATCGTCGAGCAAGGTTCCCGTTTCTCTGATGACCGATTGCAGTTCCTCATCCAAATTATCGCGCATCTCTTTTACGTTTTCGGTAGTAGTCATGTTTACCTCTCCAAAGTGGTTTGCGTGGTCAAGATGTTGCTTGGCATATTATAAAAATAATGTCTGATTATCAACGTAACGCATAGTCCAGCACAATTCCACCGAATATTGCGGCGCCAAGCCAATTGTTGTGGAGAAAAGCGGCAAAGCAGCCCGCACGCTCGCGTGAGCGGATCAATTGATAGTGATACAGCGCGCAGCCAAGCGCCAGCAGCATACCAGCGCCGAACCAGCCGCGCAGGCCGAGTTGCCATCCCACAGCAAATATTAGTCCCAAACTGAACAGATAACAAAGCATGACGGCTAGCACATCATAGCGGCCGAAGGTGATCGCCGAGGTCTGAATGCCGATTTTCAGATCGTCGTCGCGGTCGACCATTGCATATTCAGTATCGTAGGCGATAGACCAGAACACATTGGCAGTCAGCAGTAACCAGGCCGACGGCGGCACCGTTGCCTGTACTGCGGCATAGCCCATCGGGATACCGAAGCCGAAGGCGATCCCCAGATAGGCTTGCGGAATCGCGAAAAAGCGTTTGAAGTAGGGGTAACTGCCGGCGACGATCACTGCAACCACCGACAGTTGTTTGGTCAGCTCATTCAGCGGCAGGATCAACAGGAAAGACAGAAATGTCAGCAGCAGCGCGACCGCCACAGCTTCCCACGCGGCGATCTTGCCGCTGGTCAGTGGCCGTTCAGCAGTGCGTTTGACATGCTTGTCGAAATCGCGGTCGGCAAAATCGTTGATTGCGCAGCCGGCCGAACGCATCAGCACCGTTCCGATACATAAAATCGCCACGAGTGTCCAGGCCGGTTTGCCGTCCGAAGCCAGCCACAGTGCGCTCAGTGTCGGCCACAGCAGTAACAGAATGCCGATAGGTCTATCCATACGGATCAGACGGAAATAGAGTGTAATGCGATTCATGCTGTTTAGACGATGGCTATTTGACTATGAGTATAATTCGAAAAAAAGTGACGATAAATGCATCGGGACCGGCCTGCGCATGTTGGTGTTTTAACTTCGATGAAAAGACGGGGCATTGCCGCCTGCCATCAGCTTTACCTTTAGTGAGCGAATATCAGCTTTCAACGGCTTTCGCGTCATGTAGCAAGGTGATGCCTTTGAGGCCGCACATCAGCACCGCTTTTTGCACCGCTTCGATCGCGGCGTGACGGGTGAAGCTCTTGCGCCAGACGATGACAATGCGGCGCGACGGCTCCGGTACAGTGAACGGCACATAACGCAGCATGCCGTCCTTGGCGTCCAGATTTGGCACCGAGGCTTGCGGTAGTACGGTAATGCCGATGCCCGATGCCACCATATGGCGAATGGTTTCCAGCGACGAGCCTTCGAAGGTACGTGAGATACCGTCGCCGGCGGTCGAGTAGCGCGACATTTCCGGGCAGACTTCCAGCACCTGATCGCCGAAGCAATGGCCGTTGCCCAGTAAGAGCATGGTTTCGGATTTCAGGTCCTCGGCGCTGATGCTATCGCTGTTGGCCCAGGCATGGTGCTTGGGTAGCGCCACTACGAACGGCTCGTCGTATAGAGGCTGTACCATTAATCCATGCTCAGGAAACGGCAATGCGATGATCGCGGCATCCAATTCGCCCTGGCGCAGCAATTCCAGCAGGCGCACGGTGAAATTCTCCTGTAGCACCAGCGGCATTTGTGGGACTTGTTCGATCATAGTTTTCACCAGCGGCGGCAGCAGATAAGGACCGACTGTGTAGATGATGCCAAGTCGCAGCGGTCCGGCCAGGAGGTCCTTGTTCTGGCTGGCAATTTCGCGGATAGTAGCGGTTTGCTCCAGTACGCGTTCGGCCTGCGCGACGATCTGTGCGCCCAGCTGCGTCACCGAGATTTCCGTGCCGCCCCGCTCGAAGATCACGACGCCCAGTTCATCTTCCAGTTTCTTGATCGCCACCGACAGCGTTGGTTGCGCCACGAAACAGGCTTCGGCCGCGTGGCCAAAATGCTTGACGCGAGCTACCGCGACGATATATTTGAGTTCGGTTAGAGTCATGTTATTATGTTTTCGTAATTTTAACGAGCATTGTATATGCATGTTGTAGTGCCGCTTTTCCGGTACTCGGCAACGCTCCTGTGACTCTGGCTATCGCTTTCGCGCAGGGTAGGAACAATATGACCACGTGCTACGTAAGCCATCGAGCTGAAACTCCCTGTGTCCCGATGCTTTTTGGCAGAAAAGCATGCCCGACTCTACGTCGGCTCTTGCATTTTATTCTCCATGAATTACACCTTTAAAAAATCTTCCTTGCCACCCAGCCAGCGTGCTAGATGGGCGTTGATGGTGCCGACGTTTTCCGGCGTTTGCTCCTGCAGCAGCGCCTGCGCCAAGTCGCGTGCACGATCGACCAGCCATTGATCGGTTGTCAGATCGGCAAAGCGCAGCATGGCCTGGCCCGATTGGCGCGCGCCCAGGAATTCTCCGGGGCCACGGATTTCCAGGTCGCATCTGGCGATCTCGAAGCCGTCGGTAGTCTCGCGCATGGTCATCAGTCGTTGCTTGGCGATCTGGCCCAACGGGCTTTGATATAGGAGCAAGCATATGCTGGCCGCCGAGCCGCGTCCAACCCGTCCGCGCAATTGGTGTAATTGCGACAAGCCGAAGCGTTCTGCGTGCTCGATCACCATCAACGATGCGTTCGGCACATCGACCCCGACTTCAATCACGGTGGTGGCCACCAGCACGTGGCATGCGCCAGCACTGAACGCATCCATGACTTCCTGTTTCTCGGCTTGTTTGAGGCGGCCGTGGACCAGGCCGATGCGCAGGTCGGGCAGGGCTTCCGCCAGGGTTGCATAGGTTTCGGTCGCAGTCTGTAGCTGCAGTGCCTCCGATTCCCCGATCAATGGACAGACCCAATAGACCTGACGGCCATCCCGTACCGCCGCGTGGACGCGGTCGATCACTTCGTCGCGCCGGTTCTGGTCGACTGCGCGCGTGACGATTGGCGTGCGGCCCGGCGGCAATTCGTCGATCACTGAAATTTCCAGATCGGCATAATAGGTCATTGCCAGCGTGCGCGGTATTGGCGTGGCGCTCATCATCAGTTGATGCGGCACCACTGCTGCGGCGTTTGTCTCGTCCGGGAGCGCGTCGCTGCCACTGCTCTCGGAAATGGTTTTGTTGCGCAGCGCCAGCCGCTGACCAACGCCGAAACGATGCTGTTCGTCTACAATCACTAGCCCCAGTTTGGCGAACTGCACCGTATCCTGAATCAGTGCATGGGTGCCGATCACCAGTTGCGCCTCGCCGGATTTGATCCTGTCGAGGGCCATCAGTTTTCTTTTCTTTTTCAGGCTACCGGTAAGCCAGGCAACGCTGACGTCGAGTGGTTCCATCCAGGCTGCGATCTTGCGGAAATGCTGGTCGGCCAGGATTTCGGTCGGCGCCATCAGCACCGCCTGATAGCCGCTATCAATAGCTTGCGCGACGGCCAATGCGGCGACCACGGTCTTGCCGCTGCCGACATCGCCTTGCAGCAGGCGTTGCATAGGGAACGAGGCGCGCAGGTCGTTGCTGATCTCCATCACAACGCGCTGCTGGGCCTTGGTCAAGATGAATGGCAGCGCAGCCTGAAATGCGGCCGACAATGATCCGACTAGCGGCAGAGCCCGCGCATTCTTGGCGCGACGCGCGATCCGAGCGCGCTTCAATGATAATTGCTGGGCCAGTAACTCGTCGAATTTCATGCGTACCCAGGCCGGATGCGAGCGGTTTTCCAGCGCATGTTCGTTGCCTTCCGGCGGCGGGTTGTGTAGCAGGCGCACTGCCGCTTCGAACGGCATCAGTTGTTGTGCTGCGAGTTGAGCTGGCGACAAGGTATCGCGCCACGCAATGTGTTGCATGGCGTCGGCAATTGACTTGCGTAGGAAAGTCTGCGACAGGCCTTCGCCGGAAGGGTAGACCGGCGTCAGGACGTCTGGCAGCGGTGCCCCCTCCAGCACCACCTTATAATTGGGATGCACCATCTCGGCGCCAAAAAAGCCGTGACGGATTTCGCCGCGCGCACGGATCCGGGTGCCGACCGCCAACTGCTTGGTCTGGCTGCCGTAGAAATTCAGGAAGCGCATCACTAACTTGCCGGTGTCGTCGGCAATCGTGACCACTAGCTGCCGACGCGGCCGGTACTGGATGTCGCAGCTTGTGACGACCCCTTCGACTTGCGCTATGCTGGCGCCTATCATGCTAGCGCGCTGGATGCTGACAATTTTCGTTTCATCTTCATAGCGCATTGGCAAGTGCAGTACTAGGTCCATGTCGGAGCACAATCCGAGTTTTTCCAATTTGCTGGCGCGGGTATTGGCGACTGGTGCGGCAGTTGCAGCAGCAGGCTTGGCGGCTGGTTTTCGCTTCGGAGCAGGCATATCGGGTCGTTAGTGATCGGCAGGGCGTAGAATTAAGAGTTTTTTCATTAAAAAGTATCGAGTGCCGTTACTCTGCATTTTGCGGGATTTTAATGCTTGCCATTGTAAAGTCTATAGGCAGATTGGCAACCGTGCTTACTGTTTCCTATGAAACACACTGACTGTTATTTGTTATTTCATTAAATTTATTCCAGTATGCATAATCTTTCCGATTACGATTTTGACCTGCCGCCAGAACTGATCGCGCAAACGCCGCTGTCTGAGCGTAGCGCCTCGCGCCTGCTGCACGTCGATGGCGAACAATTAATTGATCGGCAATTTACCGATATTGTCGATCTACTTAATGTCTACGATTTACTGGTGTTTAACGATACCCGCGTGCTCAAGGCGCGCTTCTTTGGTATAAAAAGAACCGGCGGCAAGGTTGAAGTGCTGGTCGAGCGAGTGGTTGATAACCGTAGCGTGCATGCTCAGGTGCGGGCCTCTAAATCGCCGTCAGCTGGCACCCGTATTCGACTTGCCGATGCATTCGACGTGGTGGTTGGCGAGCGTGTCGGCGAGTTTTATACGCTGCAATTCCCGACCGATGTGTTCGAATTGATCGAGGCCTACGGCCGCCTGCCGTTGCCGCCGTATATCGAGCACGATGCCGATGCGTTTGACGAAACTCGTTATCAAACCGTCTACGCCCAGCATGCTGGCGCAGTCGCGGCACCAACCGCGGGCCTGCACTTTGACCAGGCTCTGCTGGAGCGCCTGCGTCAGAGGGGCGTAGGCTTTGCCTATGTCACACTGCATGTCGGTGCCGGCACTTTCCAGCCGGTGCGCAGCGAAAATCTGGCAGAGCACAAGATGCACAGCGAGTGGTACACCATCGGTCAGGCGACCGTCGACGCTGTGGCGGCTACCAAGGCGGCCAGCGGTAAAGTGATAGCGATCGGCACCACCAGTTTGCGGGCACTGGAATCGGCGTCGCAATCGGGGGTGATGCAGGCCGGCAGCGCCGATACAGAGTTGTTTATCACGCCCGGCTATGCCTTCAAGACTGTGGATCGGCTGGTCACCAATTTCCACTTGCCGAAATCGACCTTGCTGATGTTGGTCTCGGCGTTCGTCGGTTATGAGCGCATTCGCTCTACCTACGCCCACGCCATCGCGCAGCGCTATCGCTTCTTCAGCTACGGCGACGCGATGCTGCTTACCTATAACGTTTGATCCTGATTATTGAAGATTATCACTGCCCATGTTTGAATTCACGCTCCTAAAAACCGAAGGAAATGCCCGTCGCGGCGGTCTGAAACTGAACCATGGCTATGTCGAAACGCCGATCTTTATCCCAGTTGGCACTTACGGTTCGGTGAAGGCGATGTCGCCGCTGGAGTTGGTCGAGATTGAGGCCCAGATCATCCTCGGCAATACCTTCCACCTGTGGCTGCGGCCTAGAATGGATGTGATCGAGAAATTCGGCGGCCTGCACAAGTTCATGTGCTGGGATAGGCCGATCCTGACCGATTCCGGCGGCTTCCAGGTGTTTTCTCTGGGCGCGATGCGCAAAATCAGCGAGGAGGGTGTCAAGTTCACTTCGCCGATCAATGGCGACAAACTGTTTCTTTCCCCGGAGATCTCGATGCAGATTCAAAAAACGCTCAATTCCGACATCGTGATGCAGTTTGATGAATGTACTCCGTATGAAATCGATGGCCATCCAGCGACCAGCGAAGAGGCTGCACAGTCGATGCGCATGTCGCTGCGCTGGGCCAAGCGCTCAAAGAACGAATTCGACCAGTTGGAAAATTCGAACGCGTTGTTCGGTATCGTTCAGGGCGGCATGTATGAGAGTCTGCGCGATGAATCTCTGACCGGTCTGCAAGAGATCGATTTTCACGGCATGGCCATCGGCGGTCTGTCGGTCGGCGAGCCGAAGGAAGACATGTTGCGTGTGCTGCAGCATATCGGGCCACGCTTGCCAGCCGACAAGCCGCATTATCTGATGGGGGTTGGCACGCCGGAAAACTTGGTGGCAGGCGTCGAGAATGGCATAGACATGTTTGATTGCGTAATGCCGACCCGCAATGCTCGTAATGGCTGGCTGTTCACCAGTTTCGGCGACATCAAGATCAAGAATGCCCGTTACAAGCACGACACTCAGCCGCTAGATGAAACCTGCGGCTGCTACGCTTGCCGTAATTTTTCGCGTGCGTACTTGCATCATTTGCATCGCACCGGCGAAATACTAGGCGGGCGGTTGAATACGACTCACAATCTGCATTACTACCTGGATCTGATGAAAAATATCCGTGTGGCTCTGGACACCGGCCAATTTACCGCATTTGTTGCGCGCTTCCATGCGGATCGGGCACGCGGGGTCTAGTTTTATCGATCTTAATCAGCTTTAATGCCTACATAATTGATATTATTGCAACTATTTTGCAGTAATCCGACCCGACCCAGCGGGTTTGGTGTGCGGCAACATGGTATTAGCTGGCGTGCACCAGTCTGTTTTCCCGGCAATAAATGCGGCTGGTGATTGACCGGGCGGTTGTATATCGCTACCAAATGCTAGAATGCTGTGCTATTTTTAAACTACTACTTGGAGCAACTCGTGTTCATTATTTCCAATGCATATGCGCAAGCTGCGCCTGCGGCTACTGCTACAACCGGCCCATTCGGCCTGAGCGGTAACTTGACCAGCTTCCTGCCAATCATCTTGATGTTCGTGGTGCTGTATTTCCTGATGATCCGTCCGCAAATGAAGCGTCAGAAAGA
The DNA here is from genome assembly GCA_002325825.1 of Collimonas sp. UBA1456. GTDB lineage: Bacteria > Pseudomonadota > Gammaproteobacteria > Burkholderiales > Burkholderiaceae_D > Collimonas. Next base: position 11,307 of record DCSW01000081.1, on the reverse strand, counting down.
GCAAAAATCTATGATGGATGCCCTCGGCAAGGGCGATGAAGTGATCACAGTCGGCGGCATGCTTGGCAAGATTACCAAGGTAGCCGACGGCTATGTTACACTGGAAGTCGCCAACGGTACTGAGGTCGTGGTGCAAAAGGGTGCGGTTACTATGCTGTTGCCAAAAGGTACGATCAAGACGGTGCTATAAGCGTGCTTTTTGACGGCGGATAGCATCCAAGCGGATGCTATCCGCAAATGTACCTGTCCGGTATGCACAAGAGCCCGATAGCGCCTCGTACCCTGAATTTCGGCAACATCAACACTTGCAAGTAAGAGACTCACTTAATATCGAGACTCTTACAGAACGTTGAATCAATATGAATCGCTATCCTCTCTGGAAATATATTCTTATCGTCATCGCGTTGCTGTTTGGCGTCCTGTACACTATACCGAATTTCTTTGGCGAATCGCCTGCGGTACAGGTGAGCAGCGGCAAATCGACACTGAAAATTGACATCTCACTAGCTGATCGGATCTCGCAAATTCTGCAGCAAGGCCATTTGTCGGCAGACGGCGTCGCGTTTGGAAATGCCGGTGCTCAAGGCACGGTACACGCCCGTTTCCACGATACCGACACGCAATTCAAGGCCAAGGCTCTGCTTGAGCAAAATCTGAATACCGACCCGACTGATCCGACCTACGTGGTCGCCTTCAACCTGATGGCAAACACGCCGCAATGGTTGCAAAGCATGCACGCGTTCCCGATGTATCTGGGTCTCGATTTGCGTGGTGGCGTGCACTTCCTGATGCAGGTCGATACCCAGGCCGTCATCAACAAGCGCCTGCAAGGCTTGCAAGCAAGCGCCCGCGGTGCGCTGCGCAACAAGGATATCCGTTACAGCAGTCTCAACCGTAACGGCGATGCGATTGAAATCAGTTTCCGCGACCAAGGCACGCTCAACAAGGCGCGTGACCTGTTGGTGCCGCACTTGTCCGAGATGCTGACCCAGGTTGCGCCGTCGTTGACCGACACTGATCCGATGCTGGTGGCGACGCTGAAGCCGGAAGTGCTGAAGCAGATCGTCGATAACGGTGTTACGCAAAACATCGCCACACTGTCGAAGCGGGTCAATGAACTGGGCGTTGCCGAACCAATCATCCAACGCCAGGGGGCGGACCGTATTGTGGTGCAGTTGCCGGGTGTGCAGGATGTCTCGCGCGCCAAGGACATCATCGGTCGTACTGCCACATTGGAAGTGGGGATGGTGGATGAATCTGTAATGCGCGGAACCGAAGCCACGGCAGCGGTGCCGTTCGGCTCTGAACTATTTAAGATCGGCAAGAATACGCCGGTCGTGCTGTACAAGGACCCGGTCTTGACCGGTGACTACATCTCCAACGCCGCCGTCAGCTTCGACCAGAACCAGCAGCCTGCGGTCAGTATTGACCTCAACGGCGACGGCGGCCGCAAAATGCGCGACGCTACCCGTGGTAAGGTCGGCAAGGCGATGGCGATCGTACTGTTTGAGAAAGGCAAGGGCGAAGTGTTGACGGTAGCGACTATCCAGAGTGAGTTGGGTTCGCGCTTCCAGATCACCGGCATGGGTTCGCCGGAAGCGGCCGCCGATCTTGCGCTGCTACTGCGCGCCGGCTCGCTGGCGGCCCCGATGGAAATCATCGAGGAGCGCACCATCGGCCCGCAATTGGGCGCCGAAAACATCAAGAAAGGCTTCGATTCGACCATGTACGGCTTTGCCGTGATCGCCGTGTTCATGGTCATCTATTACATGCTATTCGGCGTCTTTAGCGTGCTAGCCTTGTCGGTCAACCTGCTGTTGCTGATCGCCGTGCTGTCGACATTGCAAGCGACCTTGACCTTGCCTGGTATAGCTGCGATTGCGCTGACGTTGGGTATTGCGATCGATTCCAACGTTCTGGTCAACGAACGCATCCGCGAAGAACTGCGTAACGGTAATTCGCCGCAAGCCGCGATTTCCATCGGTTTCGACCGAGCCTGGGGCACCATCCTTGACTCCAACGTGACGACGCTGATCGCCGGGCTGGCGCTGCTAATTTTCGGTTCCGGCGCGATCCGCGGTTTCGCCGTGGTGCACTGTATCGGCATCCTGACCTCGATTTTCTCGGCGGTCTTCGTGTCGCGCGGTTTTGCTAATTTGTGGTATGGCCGCAAGAAGAAATTAGCCAGTTTGTCGATTGGTCAAATTTGGAAGCCGAATGCTTAAAGCGTGCGCTAGAAATGGGGAGTCATTCTTGCCTGCGCGGGAATGATGCGATAGAAGTTATTTGAGGTTGTTTTACGTGGCGGCCAAAGTGAACTAAAAGGAATGTGATGGAACTTTTCCGGATCAAAAAAGATATTCCGTTCATGCTCCATGCATTGATTTTCAATGTAATTTCGGTGCTTACGTTCGTGGCTGCAGTGTTCTTTCTGTTCTCGAAAGGCCTGCATCTGTCGATTGAATTTACCGGCGGCACGGTGATCGAAGTGGCGTATGCCAAACCGTCGAATATCGACGACATCCGCAATACCGTCGAAGGCCTCGGTTATACCGATAGCCAGGTAACCAATTTTGGCACCGCGAAGGACGTAATGATTCGCCTACCTGCTCAAAAAGGTGTTAACCCCGGTCAGCAAAGCGCGACCGTGTTGGCGGCGTTGAAGCAACAGCATGCCGATGTCGAGTTGAAGCGCACCGAATTCGTCGGGCCGCAGGTTGGCGACGAGCTGGCACAAGACGGGTTGATGGCGCTGCTGTTCGTGGTGATCGGTATCATGATCTACGTGGCGATCCGCTTCGAATGGAAGTACGCGGTAGCAGCGATTATCGCCAACTTACATGACGTAATTATTATTCTCGGCTTCTTCGCATTCTTCCAATGGGAGTTTTCGTTGACCGTGCTGGCGGCGATCCTAGCAGTGCTCGGCTATTCGGTGAATGAATCGGTGGTAGTGTTCGACCGCGTGCGCGAAATCTTCCGCGATCGTCGCTTCGGCAAACTGGCGGTGCCAGATGTGATGAACCATGCAATTACTAGCACCATCTCGCGTACCATCATCACCCACGGCAGTACCGAAATTATGGTGTTATCGATGTTTGTCTTTGGCGGCTCCGCGTTGCATTATTTTGCACTGGCGCTGACCATCGGTATTCTGTTCGGTATCTATTCTTCGGTGTTCGTTGCCGCTGCGGTAGCGATGTGGCTCGGCGTCAAGCGCGAAGACATGATTAAGCCAATCAAAGGAAAAGATGAAACAGATGGCGCCGTAGTTTGACGGTTTCTCCAAACTGCTATGGCATCTGAACAATAAAAAATCAGCCTTCTGGCTGGTTTTTTATTTCCTGTAAACGTAGGTTGAGCACTGGTGACAAAACGTTTTATATCAATTTCCCATCAAGATTATTTAGATTTTTTTCGCTAGCGCCGCTGCCTGTCCGATATAGTTGGATGGCGTCATCGCCAGTAAGTGGTCCTTGGCTTCCTGTGGAATCTCCAGCTTGAGGATGAACTCGCGTAGCGCATCCTTGGAGATGCCCTTGCCACGGGTCAGCTCTTTCAATTGCTCGTACGGATTTTCAATGCCGTAGCGGCGCATGACAGTCTGCGTCGGCTCGGCCAACACTTCCCAGGTCGCATCCAGATCTTCACTCAGGCGGTCTGGATTGACTTCTAGTTTGTTCAAGCCCCGCAGACAGCTGTCGTAAGCCAAGATCGCGTAGCCTAGGCCGACGCCGACATTGCGCAGCACGGTCGAATCGGTCAAGTCGCGTTGCCAGCGCGACAGTGGTAGTTTTTCCGACATGTGCTTGAGGACCGCGTTGGCCATGCCTAGGTTACCTTCCGAGTTCTCAAAGTCGATTGGGTTGACTTTGTGCGGCATGGTCGACGAACCGATTTCACCGGCCTTGGTGCATTGCTTGAAATAACCCAACGAGATGTAACCCCAGATGTCGCGGTTCAAATCCAGCAGGATGGTGTTGCTGCGGCTAATCGCATCGAATAGTTCGGCCATGTAGTCGTGCGGCTCGATCTGGATCGTGTATGGATTGAAGACCAGGCCAAGGCGTTGCTCGATGACATTCTTGGAGAAAGTTTCCCAGTCGAAGCTCGGGTAAGCCGACAAGTGAGCGTTGTAATTACCCACTGCGCCGTTCATCTTGCCGAGGATGTCGATGGCGGCGATACGCTTGGTCGCACGCCGCAGGCGTGCCACGACGTTGGCGATTTCCTTGCCGAGCGTAGTCGGGCTGGCCGGTTGGCCGTGGGTGCGCGACATCATTGGCAGGTCGGCGTTGCTGTGCGCCAGCTCGGTCAGCTTGTCGATTACTTGCTGCAAAGCCGGAAGCAGCACTGTGTCGCGCGTGGCTTTCAGCATCATGCCGTGCGAGGTGTTATTGATATCTTCCGAAGTGCAGGCGAAGTGAATGAACTCCGACGCTGCGACCAGTTCCGGCACATCCTTGACTTTCTCTTTCAGCCAGTACTCGACTGCTTTAACGTCATGGTTGGTGACCGCTTCGATGGCCTTGATACGCTCTGCATCGGTTTCGCTGAAATCGCTGTCCAGTTTGTCGAGCAACGCGGTGGCGCTGGCAGAGAACGGCTTAATTTCGGCGAAGCCTGCCTGCGACAGGGCTTGCAACCAAGCAATTTCAACCTTGACCCGATGGTGTATGAAACCCGCTTCGGAGAGAATTGGACGCAGTTTGTCGGTTTTGGCTGCATAGCGGCCATCCAGCGGGGACAAGGCGGAAAGCGTGAAAAGGGACATAATAGTGATTACGAATATAGAGGTGAGTAAAGATAAGTTCGGATGGCTAAAACTTACCAAGAAGCAATTGTTGGTCACTGTTGCTTATCTATAGTAAAATAGAGAAATAACAAATGAATCCGCATTTTACCATTTGGATCGTGGTAAGTATGCCGCTTTGCGTATTGACATGGACGAAGATGAAAAGAGTAACGGATGTCGAATGTTATAATCGCTCATAATTTTTTCTTATAAGTGACATATGAAGCTGATCGGTTCTCTATCTAGGGAGTCCTTTTCTTTCCAGGGTTCATGTTTTGATGGCGGATATATGAATGCTGTATGACTAATGTGCCGGGCAGCGCACTTGGAACGGTCGCGAATGACGCATTAAAAGTGTATCAATCCTGGCCTGTAGTCTTATGTACCTGCAGGTACATAAGAAAGAAAAAGCAAAAATAATGTTTTCCGTGGTCCGGAAGATGTTCTAGTTTGCAGCGCCACCCAGTTATTGGCGAACGTCGGCCCCGGTTTTTTCGACGCTAGCAGCGTATCAGCATAACAACAGCAGCATTCACAGTCAGACCGCGCTGGGTTTGCTACCATATGAGTTATTCGCCTGTTGCTGCCGCGTTTCCAGCGCCGTAACCAGCCTTCACTTAATCTCTTTAGCGACATTTCCATGAGCAAATTCTGGAGCACGATCGTCAGCCACCTGACGCCCTACATTCCGGGCGAACAGCCTAATCTGAGAGATCTGGTCAAACTCAACACCAATGAAAATCCATACGGTCCGTCGCCGCTGGCGCTAGCCGCCATCGCCGCCGAAGTCAACGACAACCTGCGTCTATATCCGAATCCGGATGCAGAGCCGTTGAAACTGGCGATTGCCGGGCAGAACGCCGGGTACGGCATCACCCCGGCCCATGTATTTGTCGGAAACGGTTCCGACGAAGTGCTAGCACATGCGTTCCAGGCGCTGCTGCAACATCAAAAGCCGATTCTGTTCCCGGATATCACGTACAGTTTTTATACGACCTACTGCTGTCTGTATCAGATCGCATATCGGGCGATTGCGCTGGCAGAAGACTTCAGCATCCGGGTCGACGATTACCTCGGTGTCGCCAACGGTGGCATCATTTTTCCAAATCCCAACGCGCCGACAGGCTGTTTGCTGCCGCTGGCTGAAGTGGAACGACTGATAGCCAGCAATCCCGACAGCGTGGTGATCGTCGATGAAGCTTACGTTGACTTCGGCGGCGATAGTGTAATCCCGCTGGTAGCGAGTTATCCTAACCTGCTGGTAGTGCACACGCTTTCGAAGTCGCGTTCGCTTGCCGGCTTGCGGGTCGGTTTTGCGATCGGCCATCCAGATCTGATCACTGCACTGGAGCGGATCAAGAGCAGCTTTAATTCTTATCCGCTGGATCGCCTGGCAATCGTCGGTGCCACAGCCTCGATCAAGGACCAGCAACATTTTGAGAAAACCCGTCAGGCGGTGATATCGAGCCGCCGCCAGTTGGCGGCCAGACTCGCGATGAAGGGTTTCGACGTGTTGCCGTCAGCCGCCAACTTCGTGTTTGTGCGCCATCCGAACTATGACGCTGCCAAACTGGCGGCGCGCCTGCGCGGCGATGGCATCATCGTGCGGCATTTCACCAACGCCCGGATTGCCCAGTTCCTGCGTATCACGATCGGCACCGATAAAGCTTGCCAGACCTTGCTGGATGCATTGCAGAGCCACTTGCAGGAAATGCCAGCAGACTTCTGATTTCTGCCGCAATCGACGCCGATGCGACGAGCGGCAATGCCGTATCGCCGGTCGTATTTTTGTGTTATCTGGCCTAGCCAACCCACATCTCTCTAACCCATGTCCGAATTGATCGCGTTACCCGTGCCTGCTGGCACTCGCATGCAGCGGGCCGCGCTGCCTGTACTTTTCCTGTTTCTAGGTGTGATATACGCTAGTTGGGCCGCGCGTATCCCGGCGATCCGCGATCTGTTGCAACTGGAACCGGCTAGCCTCAGCCTGGTGTTGCTGGGCGGCGGCATCGGCGCGGTCGGCTCGTTTCCGATTGCGGCGTGGCTGCTCGGCCATTACGGCGCGCGTCGCAGCAGTTGGTATGCCGGCGTCGCGCTGTTGCTCACCATGCCGTGCCTCGCGCTGGCGCCGAACCTGCCGCTGCTGATGATGGTGATGGTCAGCCTGGGTGCCTGCTCCAGCTGTTTCAATGTTGCAATCAACGCTCTCGGCGCTGCTGTCGAAAAAGCCGCCGCGCGCTCGATCATGTCCCTGCTGCATTCATGGTTTTGCGTTGGCACACTGTCCGGCGCGTTGCTCGGCAGCGCCGTAGCAGGGTTTGACATCGGGCTGCTGCTGCATTTCAGCATCGCCGCAATATTGTTTGCGATACCGTTACGACTCTGCTATCTGGCGTTGCCGAATGACCGCCCACAGTATATCGCCGGGAAAAAGCATTTCGCGCTGCCGCACGGTCCGCTGATCGCACTCGGCGTGGTGGCGTTTGGCGGCGCCATCGTCGAAGGTTCGGTCGCTGATTGGAGCGGCGTCTACATGAAAGACCAATTACTCGCCAGCGACGGCGTAGCGCCATTGGCCTTTGCTTTTTTTTCTGGAATGATGCTGTTGACCCGTATTGTCGGTGATCGTCTTAAGGAATCCTTCGGCGCGCGGCGCGTCGTCACCGGCGGTGCGTTGCTGGCCGGCGTCGGCATGGCGCTGACACTGATGGTGGACCAGATACCGCTGGCGATTGCTAGTTTCGCACTGACCGGCATCGGTGTCGCCACGATTTTCCCATTCATTTTCAGCGCCGCTGGCCGCCACGGCCCGACGGCTCTGGCTGGCGTCACTACGATGGGTTATACAGGGGGCCTAGTCGGCCCGCCGATGATCGGCTTTCTGGCGCATGGCTTCGGTCTGCATGCGGCGTTAACACTGGTCATCGTGCTGTGCATCGCGGTGGCCGTGGCGGCGGGACGCGCCAGATGGCTGGAGTAAAGAGCATTTTGTTAAAATACCAGTTTGCGTTTTACGCCCATCTTCAGCATGCAATACATATGAGGCCTGCCGAATTTTTCTCTGCGCTGCTGTGCAGGATGAAACCGAACGAGCCCAATCAACCGATCGATGGCGGCTCAATCGCCAATTTGATCACGCCGAAGCATGATCTGCTGGTCGCACACGGACGGATCTTCACATCATGAAGATGGACGCGCACGCCAATTTGCCAGAACTGTTGCTACTACCTGGCTTCATGCTGGATCAGACTCTGTGGGACGATATGCGGGACGGCCTGGAACATATGGGTCGGCTGCATTTCGCCGATCTCGGCCAGGACGATACGATCAGCGCGATGGCGGCGCGCGTGCTGCAACAAGCGCCTGAGAGTTTCGTCCTGATCGGCTTCTCGATGGGTGGCTATGTCGCCCAGGCGATCATGCAACAGGAGCCGCAGCGAGTTATCGCGTTGGCCTTGCTGAACACCTCGGCAAGCCAGCAAGACACGCGCCAAATCGCTGGCAGTCGGATGCATCTGGAACTGGCACGGCAGGTGCCGTTCAAGGGTCTGACCAGGCGTGCACTGGCGTCCTCGGTTCATCCCGATCGCGCCAATGACCGGATATTGTTGGATCGTCTACAGGCGATGGCACTACGTAACGGAAAAGAAGTTTTCATCCGCCAGTTGTCGGCCCTGCGCAGCAACGGTTACACCGAATTGCAAAAAATTCATTGTCCGACGCTGATCGTCGCCAGCCGTAACGATCAATTGAGCAGTATTGCCGAAGCGCAGCAGATGCAAGCTCAGATTGCGGCGGCGCAGATGGTGTTAATCGAGAATTGCGGGCATATGACGCCACTTGAAAAGCCTGAGGAATTGCTGCGGATAGTATCGGACTGGCTTCACGTTTCCCGCGTCGACAAACCGGTCTGAGCCGCGGAATCAACGCGGTCCCATGCAACGACTCACGACTTGTTACAATGATAAGAGGCTTGCGTGTCGCCTGATATTCAGTCTGCAGGCGATCCACTATCTGCGCCACGCTCGGTACATTATTCATCAACCCATCGCCATGACCGGCGCGCCAGACTTTGGCGTCGGTGACGCTGGAACCGAAATTCATCTTCGATTTATCGCCTTTCGGTAAATTGTCCGGATCGAGGCTGGGATTGACGATGGATTTTTTCAGATAGTGCAGTGCATGCTGGTGAACAGGTTGGTGTAGGCAGCATCGGCGGCAGTCGATTCGAGAATTACTTGACGATAGACGTCGTCGACATGCGCCTTCTTGGTTGCCAACCAGCGCGAACTGATGTAGGCGAAATCAGCGCCCATCGCCTGCGCCACCAGAATCGTATCGCCGGTGGCAATCGCGCCAGACAACGCAATCGGCCCCTTGAAAAATCTGCGCACCTCGCCCACCAGCGCTTTCTATGCATGATAGATCGAAATCACATCGTTCAATACGATGCCGCCGTAGCTGTGGATCGCAATCATTTCCTGCATCATCGTGCCCTAGGCTGCCGTTCGATTGATGGACGATCTGGTTGACCGGGATTGATCCGATCCTTGCATAAGAGGATACTTAGCCTTATAGGCCGCCAATTCGACTTTCAGATCGCTCAGCCAGACCTCCAACAGTTCGGTCGGATGGCATTCAGTGCCGAAAAAGATCCGTCGATGCCGACCTTGTACTGCGCCGTCACCAACGCCGCGTCGGGCCGCTGGCGATGAACATCGACGCACCGATCACGGGAAGGCGCAAGTTTTACAATGCTACTGACAAGTTCCATAAAGACCTCTTGAATTGGAAATATAGAAAACGAGTATAGGACGAAGGCAGAAATAAAAGTACGGTCATGCTAGATTTTGTCCCTTGAGACCGCTTTGCTCCTCTGATTTAGGCCCCGCCAAGTGGCGCTGCCGCGATAGGCTTGCTGCAGGGCAGTGTTGCCGCGGCAGTGATCGGAATGCAGATGCGTATTCAGCAGGAGATTCGACGACCAACCTTGCAAAAGCCGTACGCCAACAACGTACAGTCTTGTGCCGCATGAGCCAGATAGCCGCTGTCGACCATTGCGGTCTACTCGCGGCCCAGAAACAGGATGTTGTTGGACGACGACCAGCAGCATTCCAGTACCTTCATGGTCCGCCGTAGCGTGCTCATCGGGTACTCCGGCGCTGTGCCGGATCAGTCGCCATATCTGGCGCTTCTGTTCCACGCCCACGTTGGCGCGCTCCATACGTGGATTCCATCAATAGTGCGCTGACAGCCCTCGAAAAAGCCGCTGGTGGCGTTCATCGCGCACACGTTGGTGCATGGCGAAACGCTGTTATCACATGCTTCGCGGTCAACTTCCACCGCAAGTGACGATATTGCACGGATTGGCCTGAGTTGGGTAATTTTCAGGGTCTTTATCGGTTCTGCTGGCTGAAGACGAAAGCGCGATTGCCGACACCATGATCCATGTACTTTCTAGCTAAGGATCCCAGGTCAGCCATTGACTACTAGGCAGAGACGTGTTGCAGCAGGCCCGCTCCGGCCAATTTGATTTGCTGGTGTTGGGCGTCGGCCCGACGGCTATGGGAAGTTTCGATGTCTGTCGTGGACTGCGGCGATTTTCCTTGCTGCCGATCATTCTCTTGAGCACGTGCGGTAGTAAAATCGATCGATTGATCGGCCTCGTAATCATCGCCGATGATTACATGGTAAAGCCGTTCTCGCAACGCGAGTTAGCGGTCCGGATCCGCTTAGTACTGCAGCGCCTGGATCACGCCGGTCGGCAGCACCGGGAAGCACGCGCCAGAAGCGGGGGTAGCGGCAGCGCTAGCCGGTCTTGAATCGGATCAAATCGGCATGCACATCCGCTTGCAGGCCAGACGCTGCAACTGACGCGCTATGAGTATCTGCTGCTGAAATTGAAGGCACACTGGTCGATACCGTCAATATATTTGCCGATCTGGCTGCCGACGATAATTTTGCCAGCCGCGTGCGCGAGTATAGGCATTGCGACGTCAATGCAAAAATCTGGGCCTTTCGTAAAACCACGCGGGATTACCGCACCTACGCTACCGATCTTAAGGGTGTCGTGCTATTCGATCCCACCGGCCGTGCACGCGGCCAGGATTACTCGCGTCGCAACGATGTCTACCTGACCGCCGAAAGGTAATTACGGGGTTGCGTTCCACGCGAGATGCCGACAATGACGAACGCCGTACCGTCATACACGTGGCCGCACCCGATCATCGACAAGATGATCGTCATGCTGACAGTGATTAATTTCAACAATACATTGTAGCCGGCGATTTCGCAAAGCGAAAGAACCATTCTGCGTTGGGGGGGGGAGCTGCTGTTGTTCCTGTCGCTAGCGGTAGAACTGGTGGTCACCTTGTGGATCAGCCGCTCGTTCGGCGCGCTGCAACGCTATGAGCGTGTGCAGTCAGCGCTAACGAACGGACGCAACCGTCGGTTTCCGGTGATCAAGAGTTTGAATACCTTCGATTTCATGGCGATGCCGAATCTGAACAAAT
>DCSW01000008.1 GCA_002325825.1 Collimonas sp. UBA1456 | reverse complement strand
TTGATGATCTGACTTCCGGTAAAGCGTGATGTCTCCATGTACAGTTTCCTCAAAATCGCATTTAAAAAATCCTACGTTTAACAGATAATTTTTTATGTTGGGGGGGGGATTACCATGGATTGGAACTCAAAAATCTGATGTCTGTTACCCGTCTTATCCGAAGACACAAAAAGCAAGAGATATCTCGCTTTTTGTGTCTAATATATCGTGGATTGCTAATGTTTGATCTCACCAATCAATGCTAGCGAATCGTGCTCAAGCTGGTTGGCGGCGTGCTTGCGCATGATGAAGAACATGATACCAGCGACGAAGAGGCCGAACATGGAAATGACGATGTTGATGTCAAGATCAATCTTGATCATGAATGTATATAGCATCAGCATGGTCAGCACCGATAGGTTTTCGTTGAAGTTCTGCACAGCGATCGAGTGGCCGGCGCTCATCAGCACGTGGCCACGGTGCTGCAGCAGGGCATTCATCGGCACCACGAAGTAGCCTGACAGGGCGCCGATGACGACTAGCAGCGGATAGGCGACCCATGCCGAGTGCACGGCTGTCATTCCCATTACCACCACGCCCATCACGATGCCTATCGGCATAACTGTCAATGATTTTTTCAGTGGTACCATGCGTGCTGCGGCAACCGCGCCGATGGCAACGCCGAAGGCTACCACGCCCTGCAGGATGGCGGCCTTGTCGAGCGGCATGCCGAGCGATTTTTCCGCCCATTCCAATACGATGAATTGCAATGTGGCGCCGGCGCCCCAGAACAAGGTGGTGACCGCCAGAGAGATCTGGCCAAGCTTGTCTTTCCACATAATCGCACAGCAATTGGCAAAACCCGCGATCAGTTTGCTGGGACGGTGTTGCTGGTGAGCGTAGCGGACGCCAGTATCAGGAATCTTGAGGTTGAAAATAGTGGCGATGATGTATAGGACGGCGATCACTGTCAGCGCGGCGTGGGTCGGCGTGTTGAGATTCCAATTCAGGACGGGGATATGAAATTTCAGTATGACCGAGACGACATGCGGATTGACTAGGGCGCCACCCAGAACTGTACCGAGAATGATTGAGGAAACCGTCAGGCCTTCGATCCAGCCATTGGCTGCTACCAACTTTTCTGTTGGCAACAGTTCGGTCAGAATGCCGTATTTGGCAGGTGAATAGGCGGCTGCACCAAAACCGACGGTCGCGTAGGCGATCAGCGGATGGACCTCGAAGAACATCATCATGCAGCCAAATATCTTGATCATGTTGGTGATGAACATCACCTTGCCCTTTGGTAAAGAATCGGCGAAAGCACCGACAAAAGCGGCCAACAGCACGTAACACAAAACAAAAAATAATTTCAGCAGCGGCGTCATCCAGTCTGGCGAAGACATTTCAGCCAGTAGGGCAATTGCAGCTATAAGCAGTGCGTTATCGGCCAGCGAAGAAAAAAACTGCGCTGCCATGATGGTGTAAAAACTGCGATTCATCCGCATCCCAGAATGTGACAATGTGTCCCCCGCATGCTTTATACCATGAAAATATGACCGGTCCGTGTTTATGAGATTGTCAAAAGCGAAAACGTTAAAATCGATAATCAGATGCCAATCCATAATCAAAGATGCATCCTGTAAAATAGCTGTTTTATCAAACATCGTTATTCGAGAGTTCCTCATCGCCATGCCTAGACCCCTTGTCGCTACGATTGATATCTCTGCTTTACAGCATAACTTGCGTATAGCCAAATCGCATGCCCCTGATGCCAAAGTCTGGGCGGTACTCAAGGCCAATGCGTATGGCCATGGATTGGAGCGCGGCATGCGTGGTTTTGCCGAGGCTGACGGTCTTGCATTGATCGAGCCCGAAAACGCCGTGCGTTTGCGCCAACTCGGCTGGCAAAAGCCGATTCTGCTGCTAGAGGGGATATTCGATGCGGCAGACCTTGAGGCCGTGGTACAAGCCAGACTTGACTTTACCGTGCATTGCATCGAGCAGATCGTATTACTCGAACGCGCAGCTCTGAACGGGCCATTGGATATCAACCTAAAAATGAACAGTGGCATGAACCGGCTTGGCTTCAAGCCCGATGCTTATCGTGCCGCTTACCAGCGTTTGCGAGCGATTCCGGCAGTGCGCAAGATTACGTTGATGACCCATCTTGCCAATGCCGACGATCCTCTCAATCCGGGTTTGTCGTTGCAACAACAGATGCAGCAATTTGAGCGGGGCATTGTCGGCTTGTTCAATGAACGCAGCATTGCTAATTCTGCCGCCGACCTGATGCATCCTGAACTGAAATCCGATTGGGTGCGGCCCGGCATCATGTTGTATGGCGCTAGCCCCGGCGCCACCAGTGCCGAACAATTCGGTTTGCAGCCGGCCATGACGCTGCGCAGCAAGATCATCGGCATCCAACATATTGAGGCCGGTGACGCAATTGGCTACGGCAGCTATTTTATGGCCGCCGGGCCGATGTTGATCGGCGTGGTCGCTTGCGGTTATGCCGACGGCTATCCGCGCCACGCACCGAACGACACGCCGGTGCTGGTTGACGGCGTTCGTACCGGCACGGTCGGACGGGTATCGATGGACATGTTCTCGGTCGATCTGACCAAGGTGCCTGGCGCCGGCATCGGCAGCACGGTGACCTTGTGGGGTGGCGGCTTGCCAATTGACGAAGTGGCGCACGCGGCCGGTACCACCTGCTATGAATTGATGTGTGCGTTGGCTGCACGGGTTACGGTAGTCGAATTGTGACGCTGTATTGTGCATTCGACAGTTTTTGCTCAATATCTGTTTTTGTAATTTAACAGCGTTAATTTCATTAGTTGGAGGCAGACTAAAGCGCCGCATTTCGGTGGCTGTCAAATTTTTCCCCGTAAATTAAATAAATGGCCAAAGCTAAAACCAATTACAACTGTACCAAATGCGGTGGTATCGCCAACAAATGGACCGGCCAATGCCCGTCATGCGGACAATGGAACACGCTGGTAGAAACCATTATTGAAGGGATTGGCAGCCGTGTTTTCAACCAGCGCCAGGGTATCGCCCAAACGGCGCCGGTGATGACGTTGGCAGACATCGAGGCGATTGACGTACCGCGCTTCGGTACCGGTATCGAAGAATTCGACCGCGTGCTTGGTGGTGGCCTGGTGGCCGGGGGCGTAGTGCTGATCGGCGGCGATCCGGGAATCGGCAAATCGACATTGCTGCTACAGGCACTGGCCAATTTGTCAAAAATAAAAAAAGTGCTATATGTCAGCGGCGAAGAATCTGGAGCGCAGATCGCGTTGCGCGCCAAGCGGCTGGCGGTGGATGCGCAAGACCTCAAGTTGCAGGCGGAAATCCAGCTGGAGAAAATTTTCAATACTCTGGTCGAGCACAGGCCGGAAGTGGCTGTCATCGATTCGATCCAGACCGTGTATTCGGATGCGCTCAGTTCGGTGCCGGGTTCGGTGGCCCAGGTGCGGGAGTGTGCAGCGCAACTGATGCGCGTCGCTAAGCAATCCGGCATCACCGTCATCATGGTTGGTCACGTGACCAAAGAAGGCGCGCTGGCCGGGCCACGCGTGTTGGAACACATCGTTGACACGGTGCTATATTTCGAAGGTGATACGCATTCCAGCTTTCGCCTGGTGCGGGCCTTCAAGAATCGTTTCGGCGCGGTCAATGAGCTGGGTGTGTTCGCGATGACCGAAAAAGGCTTGAAGGGCGTTTCGAATCCCTCGGCTCTGTTTTTGTCGCAGCACGACAATCAGGTGCCGGGTTCCTGCGTGATGGTGACGCAAGAGGGCACGCGGCCGCTGCTGGTTGAGATCCAGGCGCTGGTTGATGCTTCGCATGTGCCGAATGCGCGCCGGTTGTCGGTCGGCCTGGAGCAGAACCGACTGGCGATGTTGCTGGCGGTGTTGCACCGGCATGCCGGAATTGCCGCGTTCGATCAGGACGTGTTCATCAATGCGGTCGGCGGCGTCAAGATAGCCGAGCCTGCCACCGACCTGGCAGTGCTGCTGGCGATCAATTCATCGATGCGCAACCGGCCGCTGCCGCGTGGGTTGGTGGTGTTCGGCGAGGTCGGTCTGGCCGGGGAGATTCGTCCCGCTCCGCGTGGTCAGGAGCGTCTACGTGAAGCGGCTAAATTGGGTTTCTCGATTGCGATGATCCCGAGGTCGAACGCGCCAAAGCAGGATATTGAAGGCTTGAAGATCATTCCGGTGGAGCGTATCGACGATGCGCTGACCAAGATTCGCGATGTCGAATAATTCATTCATTATTTTTCAAATTATCCCGAGCAAGAAGCACCAACATGCAAACCAAGGCAGCTATCGCATGGAAAGCTGGTCAGCCATTGATGATTGAAGAAGTCGATCTGGGCGGCCCGCGCGCCGGTGAAGTTCTGGTGGAAATCAAGGCCACCGGAATTTACCATACTGATTACTACAACCTTGTCAGGCGCCGATCCGAAAGGGATTTTTCCGGTGATCTTGGGCCATGAAGGCGCCTGCGTCGTGGTGGATGTCGGCGCGGGCATGAAGATCCTGAAGAAGGACGATCACGTGATTCCGTTGTACACGCCGGAATGCCGCGGGTGCAAATTCTGTCTGTCGCGGAAGACCAACTTGTGCCAGTAGATCCGTTTGATTCAAGGCCGTGATCTGATGTTGGGGGGTGTCACTACCAGCGTTGGCGCGGTGCTGTTCACTGCCAAGGTTGAAGCAGGCGCTAATGTTGTGGTATTTGATCTTGGCTGCATCGGCTTGAATGTGATCCAAACGGCGTGCATGGCCGGCGCTGACAAGATCATCGACGTCGATATCAATCCGGCGTACGAAGCGATGGCGCGCAAGTTCGGCATTACGCATTTCATTAATGCCAACGAAGTGGAAGATGTAGTCGACGCCATCATCAATCTGACCAACGATGGCGTCGACTACATCTTAGAATGCATCGGCAACACGACCGCTATGCGTCAGGCGCTGGAGTGTTGCTATAAGGGTTTTGGGCTAATCGATCGTGATCGAGGTTGCTGCTGCTGGCAAAGAGATTAGTACGCGGCCATTTTAATTGGTGACTGGCCGGGTCTGGAGCGGTTCGGCGTTTGGCGGCGTCCGTGGCTGTATCCATGTGCTGAAAATTGTTGACTGATATATGGAGGGTAAATTGAACATCGACGATTTGATTACGCACGCCCGCCGCTGGATTGCATCAACGAAGGCTTTGATCTGATGAAAAGTGACGAGTCGATTCGTTCGGTGGTGATCTTCTGATTGAAATCATTAGTCATCAGTAAACATGACTGCTTCGGCGGTACCTAGGAGTTTTATCGGCATGCCTCGGCCGAGATTGGTTTACCGATGCGCTTTTCCGTGTTTCAGCAGCCGCAGGCGAAGGTTGGCCCGGTTCCAGTATTGTTTTTTTGGCGAACCTGACCTGCACTGGAGAGACTTTCATGATCAAGGCCGGTGCCGAATTCTACGCCGTGCAGCACGGCATCATACTGGTGATGCCCGATATCAAGCCCGCGCGATACCGGTATCGACGGCGTGGACGCGAGTTATAATTTCGGTAATGGTGTTGGCTTCTATCTGGATGCAACGCAACTGGTGCTCAATGCTAAACAGCCGTTTCCGCATTGGCTATTGATCGATCGGGGCCTAGGCGACGAATTCCTGGACGAGCAGTTGCTGCATGAGAGGTCATAAGCTGCGTCGGCATGCAGCTTATGAAATTGGTTATTATTTTAACTCGAATTTCATCGAGGATCATCTGGTTTTTCACCAGCGGATACTGGCGGTGTAGCCCTTAGATTGAATCAGGGGTAGGGGCAGACAGATCTATCTACCCATGTGGTTGTCGTGAAATTCACACGTGGCACGATGTAAGAAGGTCCCTCCTGATAATCAAGCGGGACCTTCTTACATCGTGCCACTAGATATATCAAGCTTACTTGGCGAACTGGATATTACTGCGTCGCTTCGATACCAGCCAGCCGCCGCCCAGCACCACCATAAAGCCCAGCACATAAGCTGCGTAGTTCAGCCCGGGAAAGCTGTTCCAGAATGATTGCAAGATATGCTCCGTAACAATCATGCGCATCGCAGTGTACACCAGGATCGCCGCGCCGATGAAGATCGTCAGCGGGAAGCGTTCGATCAGCTTCAGCGCCAGGGTCGAGCCCCAGACCATAATCGGCACCGAAATCATCAGGCCGACGATCGCCAGCGCCATGCTACCTTTGGCGGCACCAGCCACGCCTAGTACATTATCGATGCCCATGACGGTGTCGGTGATGATGATGGTTTTCAGCGCAGCGGCCATGGTGGTGGCTTTGACACCATGCACCTTGCCATGATCGGATTGCGTCAGTAGGTGGTAAGTAATCCACAGCAGGGCGAGGCCGCCGACCAGCAGCAAGCCGGGTATGTTGAACAGCCAGACTACGCCGATCGTCATCAGTACGCGCATGATGAGTGCACCCGCCGTGCCCCAAAGGATGGCTTTGCGGCGCAGATGATCGGGCAGGTTACGCGCCGCCATTGCGATCACGATGGCGTTGTCGCCGGCCAGCACCAGATCGATGACGACAATCGCCAACAGTGATGCAAAAAAGATGCCGGCGTTCCAGTCAGCCATACCCAGCATTGAAAAAAAATCTGAGAAATCCATACAGTTTCCAACAAGGGTTAGTCAATAACCTCACAGACATGGATAACGACAGGAAGTGACGGATAACAAGCGCGACAATTTGTCTGCAGGAATATAACATATTGCTCAACAGCATAGATTCTAAGGTAACTCGGCGCAGGCATTGTTCCTGTTTCGTGATGCCGACTATCTTACAAGGCATCGCCAATTGGCGCTATGTCATGTCAATGCTTTGGAACCACCCCTTTTTTTTTGAGGGGGAGTGTTGCACGCACAGTTTTATGTAACACCTCTCATTATACATCAGGCATGCCAAAAATAGGAAAATGGACCGAACTTACCTTTGGCTCCAGTAGTCCGTCTGCATATACGCGCGCCGCAGAAAATTGACGAATACCCAGATTTGCAGCGGCAGGTGGCGCCGCTGGGCGAAGACTGCGTAAATGTCGCTGCCGATTTTCCACATCGAAAGCCATGCCAACCCCTTGCCGGCCAGCGCCAAGTCGTGCAGCACCTGGCCGTCATTGCAGACCATATTGCCGTCCACCTTGACCCTTGCCATTTTGATGGAAGCTCCAGCCGCGCTGACTAGCTTTGTTGCTGATCGCCAGGCAGGTGTACTTTCGCAGGCCGTCTACTGTTTCTGCTGGCTCGTTGTGGCGTTTGATATGGGCCAATCGAAGCTACCACGATGCACTTATTGTCGGCCAGCTTGGCGCCGGTCAGCGATGAATCAGACAGCGAGGCGATGCGGATAGCGACGTCGATGCTTTCGCCGATCAGGTCGACAACGCAATCATTCAGATTGAGGGTGGGGATGACGTCGCGGTGCTCAGTGAGGAACGAGAAAGAATATCAGTGTCCCCACATGCTGGCGGCCGAAGCCGGCCAGCGCGGAAATCAGCAATTGGCCGCTAGCGTAGGCACTGTGCTCGGAAACCGCCGATTCGGCATTGTCCAGGTCGAACAGGATGCGTTGGCAATCTTACAGGAATGCTTCGCCTTCATTGGCGAGGACGATTTTGCTGATGGTGCGTTGCAAGAGTTTGACGCTGAGGCGTTCTTCTAAAGTTTCCAGGCGTCGTCCGATTATTGCCGGCGCGATCACTTCGGCACGCGCTGCGTCTGACAAACGCCCTTTGGCGGCCACCTCGACAAAAGTAGGAATTTGCTTGAATTGATCCACTGTCGACCTCAAAGTAAGCTTGAGGGATGCAAGCTTGTGCTAAGTTCTTTTGTGACTAAAATCGATAGATCAAATGATCTATCGATTCATCCATGAAGATTGAGTTTAAATACGCTACATACCGTAAAAATTAGATAATACCATTTAGTAACCAGCTCCAGGCTGGTCGGTGTCAGCGCCGCTTCGTCGAAATCGTTCATGTCAAAGTAGGTGAGGTGGCTATCTCCCTTGTAGCTGCCGAAATTTCCCAGATACAAGTCGCCGTAGATCCGGATGGCCGGTGCACTACGGAACAAGCCGCTGTTCGGGAACCGTTCGTAGAACAAGTGGCAAGTGCCGAGCAGGAATATGAGCGGATTGCTGCGGGTGTTGCTATATTTGAGCTGCAGGCGTTTCGGATCGCGTCCAGCGTTGTATTCCTAGATACGTTCTACGAAATTGACCATGTCGAGCCTCTCGGGGGGGCAATTGAAGGCAAGTTGTCTAATCCCACCCAGGTGCAGTCAAGTCGATTTTGACATTGTTTCACGGGGCAGGGGCGGGTTGGCACTATATAATGGGCACTTCTGACTTAACCCGCAGCGCACGCGCTGCATCACCCCCCTTCTCGCCATGTTGATTTTTCACGGTTCCAACGTTCTTCCTGCTTTCCGTTCCCAACGCCTTTTAGCTCAATTGCAAGCGATCGATAGCAATGTCATCACCGTCACCGGCCGTTTCGACCATTTTGTCGATGCCGCGACACCACTAAACCATGACGATATCAGCCGCTTGAACGCATTGCTGAGCTATGGCGATCCGTTCGATTCGTCGAATGTCGGCGAAGTGGGCGAGGAATTCATCGTTATTCCGCGTTTCGGCACCATTTCGCCATGGTCCAGCAAAGCCACCGACATTGCCCATAACTGCGGCATGACGCACATCAAGCGCATTGAACGCGGGATTGCGTATCAAGTTCGGCTGAAGGCCGATCCGATAGACCTTGGCGCCGAGAAGAAGCTAAGCGACGATAGCGTACGCGCGATTGCCGATGTATTGCACGACCGCATGACTGAAACCGTGCTGCGTAGCGCCGAAGACGCCGGCGGTCTGTTCCGCGAACTGGATGCCAAGCCGCTGGCGTTCATCGCCTTGCTGGCTGGCGGCAAACAGGCGCTGGCGCAAGCCAATAGCGAACTCGGTCTGGCGTTGTCGGACGATGAGATCGACTACCTGGTGGCAGCGTTCACCAGCGCCAAGCGCAATCCAACCGATGTTGAATTGATGATGTTCGCGCAAGCCAACAGCGAACATTGCCGCCACAAGATTTTCAATGCCGACTGGGTGATCGACGGGGAAGCGCAAGACAAATCGCTGTTCGCGATGATCAAGAATACCCATCAGTTGCAACCGAAGGGCACCATCGTCGCCTATAGCGATAACTCATCCATCATCGAAGGTGCTACCGTTTTGCGCTTCTATGCACGCGGCGCGGCAGAAGGCAATACCTACCGCTCATCGGAAGAGCTGACGCACATTCTGATGAAGGTCGAGACGCACAATCATCCGACCGCGATTTCGCCATTCCCGGGCGCCGCCACAGGTGTCGGTGGCGAAATCCGCGACGAGGGCGCAACCGGCCGCGGTGCTAAGCCGAAAGCTGGCCTGACCGGTTTTACCGTATCCAATCTGTTGCTGCCGGACGCCCAGCAGGCGTGGGAAACCGCTGCCGATGTCACTACTCCTGGTCAGCAGAATGCAGGTCAATACGGCAAGCCGGAACGTATCGCCTCGGCCTTGCAGATCATGATCGAAGGTCCGCTCGGTGGTGCTGCATTCAACAACGAATTCGGTCGTCCCAACCTGGGCGGTTATTTCCGTACTTACGAACAAAACGTCGGTGGCAACGTGCAGGGCTATCACAAGCCGATCATGATTGCGGGCGGCATCGGCAGCATCTGCGATAAGCACACCAAGAAGAACGATCTGCCGGTCGGTAGCCTGCTGATCCAACTAGGTGGTCCCGGCATGCGCATCGGCATGGGCGGCAGCGCTGCATCGTCGATGGCAACCGGTTCCAACGCGGCGGATCTGGATTTCGATTCGGTCCAGCGTGGCAATCCTGAAATGGAACGGCGTGCGCAAGAAGTCATTAACGCTTGCTCGGCGATGGATGACAAAAATCCAATCCTGTCGATCCACGACGTCGGAGCTGGCGGCCTGTCGAACGCTTTCCCCGAAATCACCAACGACGCCAAGCGCGGCGCGATTTTCGATTTGCGCAAGGTGCCGCTGGAAGAAAGCGGGATGGCGCCCAAGGAGATTTGGAGCAACGAATCGCAAGAGCGTTATGTGCTGGCGATCGCCCCGGAAAGCCTGCCGCTGTTCGAATATTTCTGCCAGCGTGAACGCTGTCCGTTTGCCGTGGTCGGCACTGCTGCCGAAGAGCGCCAGTTGAAGGTGATCGATCCCGAGCACGACAATAGTCCGGTCGACATGCCGATGGATGTCTTGCTCGGCAAGCCGCCAAAAATGCTGCGCGACGTCACCCACGTTAATTCTGTGCTGCCAGCGGTCGATCTGACCGGCATGGACTTGCTGGACGTATCGCAGCGCGTGCTGAAACTGCCGACGGTCGCCGATAAATCGTTCCTGATCACCATCGGTGATCGCACCGTTGGCGCGACTTCGGTGCGTGACCAGATGGTCGGCCCATGGCAAATTCCAGTGGCTGATTGCGCCGTCACCAGCATGAATTTTGAGGGCTATCTGGGCGAGGCGATGGCGATGGGCGAGCGTACTCCGTTGGCGGTCATCAATGCTGCTGCGTCTGGCCGCATGGCGGTGGGCGAAGCGCTGACCAACATTGCAGCGGCGCTGATTGCTGACATCTCCGACATCAAATTATCTGCAAACTGGATGGCCGCCTGTGGTCAGCCCGGACAGGACGCCGCATTGTTCGATACCGTCAAAGCGGTCGGCATGGAATTGTGCCCGGCGCTTGGCATTAGTATTCCGGTCGGCAAGGATTCGTTGTCGATGCGCACCACTTGGAAAGACGAAGATCAAGCCAAGTCGGTGACATCTCCGGTGTCGCTGATCGTCTCGGCCTTCGCACCGGTGACCGATGTACGCTGCTCGTTGACACCGCAGATCCGTACCGATGTCGACGACACCGCCATCATCTTGATCGACCTTGGCCGCGGCAAGAACCGTATGGGTGCTTCGGCGCTTACGCAGGTCATGCAGCAGATCGGTAACGAGACGCCGGATGTCGATAGCGCAGAAGATCTGAAGGGCTTCTTCGCCGCGATCCAGCAACTCAACAGGGAGCAAAAACTACTGGCTTACCACGACCGCTCCGATGGCGGCTTATTTATTTCCCTCTGTGAAATGGCGTTTGCCGGTCACAGCGGTTTGTCGATCGACCTCGACATTTTGATCATGGAAAGCGGGCACGCAGCCGATTGGAGCGACTCTAAGAACTGGACCTGTCAGGTGGCCGAGCGCCGCAACGAACTGACATTGCGAGCGCTGTTCAACGAGGAGTTGGGTGCGGTTCTGCAAGTGCGCGCCGAGCAGAAATCGGAAGTCATGAACGTGCTGCGCAGCTTCAACTTGGGCGCCTGCAGCCACAGCATCGGCAAGCCGAACACGCGTGACGTCATCGAATTCAGCCGCGACGCCAAGACCATCTACAGCCAGACCCGCATCGACCTACAACGCCTGTGGAGCGAAACTAGCTGGCGCATTGCCCGCCTGCGTGATAATCCGGCCAGCGCCGATGCCGAATACGACCGCATCCTGGATGCAGCAGATCCTGGCATCACGCCGAAGATCCCGTTCGACCAGCAAGATAATATCGCCGCGCCGTTTCTCAACCTAGGGGTTAAGCCGCGCGTAGCGATCCTGCGGGAGCAAGGCGTTAACTCGCACGTCGAGACTGCCTATGTGATGCACCAAGCCGGCTTTACCTCGGTCGATGTGCACATGAGCGACCTGATCGCCGGTCGCGCGCGTCTTGATGACTTCAAGGGATTTATCGCCGTTGGCGGTTTCTCCTACGGAGACGTGTTGGGTGCCGGTGAAGGCTGGGCCAAGACGATTCTGTTCAACGCCAAGCTGGTCGATCAGTTCTCGCTGTTCTTTCAGCGTGGCGATACCTTTGCACTGGGCATCTGCAACGGTTGCCAGATGATGAGCAACCTCAAATCGATCATCCCTGGCGCGCAAGCCTGGCCGAAGTTCACGCGCAACAAATCTGAAAAATTTGAAGCGCGTTTCTCGATGGTGCAGGTTGAGTCGTCACCATCGATTTTCTTCCAGGACATGGCCGGCATGCAGAGCGCCATTGCCATCGCCCACGGCGAAGGCTTTGCCGATTTCTCGCAAACCGGCAATATTAATGAAGTCTTGGTAGCGATGAGCTTCGTTGACAATAAGGCACAGGTAACGGAAGGCTATCCGTACAATCCGAACGGTTCGCCGCAAGGCATCACCTCGGTGACAACGCCGGATGGCCGTTTCACGGTCTGCATGCCACATGCCGAACGGGTATTCCGCACGGTGCAGCAGTCGTGGCATCCTGAGTCGTGGGGTGAGGATTCTCCATGGATGCGCATGTTCCGTAATACGCGTAAGTGGGTCGGGTAAATAACTTTCTGTCGTTTGATCTTGCCCATTCCTGAATGATAATAATCGGCCGCTGGTAGTAGCTAGGACGGGCCAGTTCTTTTGCCCACGCTACTCAAGACGATATCGTTGAACGTTATTGTCACGAATATAAAAAAGCACTCCGAGGAGTGCTTTTTTATTGCTGCATGAATGACTTAATGCGAAGGTCTTATTTCACCTTAGCTTTTGCACGCAGATCTTGCTGGTAAGCTTGCAGCTTCTTCTGTTGCAGCGCTTCAGTGATTTGCGGTTTGACTTCGGCCAGGGTTGGGATCTTTACTGGGCGCACTTCTTCCAGCTTGATGACGTGGTAACCGAACTGGGTCTTGACCGGTGTCTCGGTTAGTTGACCTGGCTTTAGCTTTACTAGTGCATCGGAGAATGGCTTCACGAACGAAGCCGGAGTTGTCCAGCCTAGATCGCCGCCGTTTGCTGCTGAACCCGGATCTTTAGATTGCTTGGCCAGGTCGTCGAATTTGAAGCCAGCTTTCAGTTTGCCGATGATTGCTTTGGCATCAGCTTCGTTATCAACCAGGATATGGCGTGCGTGATGTTCCTTGTCGCCGGCTTGCGCCTTGAACTTGTCGTATTCCGCCTGGATGTTGGCATCCTTGATTGGGTTCTTCTTGATGAAGTCAGCAACCAGTGCGCGGATCAGGATCGATTGACGGGCTATGTCGGCTTGTGCCCTGATGTCAGGGTTGTTGCCAAGACCCATTTTGTCGGCTTCCTGGATCAGCACTTCGCGATTGATCAGTTCATCCTTGACCATGCTGCGCAGTTCAGGGCTATCACTCTGGCCGCCTTGTACTGTCAATTGCTTGACCATAATGTCGGCGCGCGATAACGGGATTGCCTTACCATTCACGACTGCCAGGTTTTGCGCCATGACAGGAAAAGCAGCAGCTGCAAAAATTATTCCCAGTAAATGAGAAGATTTAAAAATCATTATCAAATCCTAATTGGAGAGAAGTTATTAGTAAATCAATGCTAGACAGATTAGAAGAACTGAGGTTTGTTTGCAGGAAAAACTATTTTTTTAAGTCACGTATCAAGGTTGACTTTAAGCTATTTTTATTTCAGAAGGCGACAGCGCATTGATTGCCAGCGCATGAATTTCCCCATGCATCATTTTAGCCAGGCAATCATACACCAGCCTATGACGATTTAAACGATTTTGTCCTTCAAAAGCCGTGCTGACTATCCGCAACCTGTAATGACCGCCACCTGATGAAGCGCCGGCGTGTCCGACATGCAGCGCCGACTCATTTTCCAGATGACATTCCAGCGGCGAAAAAGTTGCTATCAATTTGATACGAATCGTTTCAAGGTGTTGATTATTCATACGGATTCCTTGATATATTTCGATAGCAGCACGCTCTCGCCGATTACAAAAATAAACATTAGTCCCATGCCGCCGAACAGCTTGAAATTGACCCAGGTCGGGGTCGGAAAATTGAAGGCGACAAACAGGTTGAGGCAACCCATGAAAATGAAAAATGCGATCCACGCAAAGCCCACACGCGGCCAGATTTGATCAGGCACGGACATTTGTTTTTCCATTATGGTGCGGATCAGGTTCTTCTTCAGAAACAACTGACTGACGAGTAACACCGCAGCGCAGGTCCAGTAGAGCACGGTCGGCTTCCATTTGATGAAGGTGTCGTTATGGAAGTAAATAGTGGCGCCACCGAACACGCAGATGATCAGCAGCGATACCCACAGCATGGCATCGATTGTTTTTTGGCGTAACAGCAGATAGCCGATTTGTGCGACGGACGCGACGATTGCCACCGCTGTCGCCAGCAACACCGGCACTTGTGTCGCCGTAGCCACGCCGCCGGATACAAATCCTGACAGGTAGTGGTTGACCAGCACCTGCGCATAATCAGGGCTGGCCTCGCTCCATTTGAAAATGCCGAAGAAAAGAATTACCGGGAAAAGTTCGAACAGAAATTTCATGTGTTTGGTCTGCTTTCAATCAGGATAAATAGCGGTCGACGAGTGGGGTAAATAAGTTGAGTAGATCGAATAGGTTGATGTTGTCTCAGTCGCTTGGTTCAAAGCGCAGAGAGGCCGAATTGATGCAGTAACGCATGCCGGTCGGCAGTGGGCCGTCGGGGAACACGTGGCCAAGATGGGCGTCGCACACCTTGCATAGAATCTCGCTGCGGGTCATACCGTGGCTGCGGTCGATGCGTTTCTCGACATTGTCGAGATTGATGGCCTTGAAGTAGCTCGGCCAGCCGCAGCTGGAATCGAACTTGGCGTCCGATGCGAATAATGGCGTATTGCAGCAGACGCAAGTGTAGATGCCACGTTCTTGATGATCCCAGAAACGGCCGGTAAATGCCCATTCTGTCGCCGCGTGGCGGGTCACTTGATATTCCAGCGGATCCAGTTCGGCGCGCCATTCGGCGTCGATCTTGCTGATTTTTTTGGTGCTCATGATTCAATTCATGTTAAGAGGAACAACTCACTTCCAGTCCGCGCGCCCAATCCGGGGGCAATTCAGCGTATTTCGCATGTTGCGGCTGCTCGTCAAACGGATTTTCAAGAATCTGCAGTAGTGTGCGTACTTCCGAGAAGTCTTTATCCTGCGCTTTTTCGATTGCGATCTGCGCCAAATAGTTTCGCAGCACATATTTGGGGTTGGTTGCATCCATTGTAAGCTTGCGCGTCGGGTCCTGACTGTTTTCCATTTTCAGACGCGCCCGATATTGTAACGCCCAGGCGTCGAATGCGGCGCGGTCGATAAATTGGTCGCGTAGGAGCCTATCGGCCGCCGGATCGTCCAGCCGTAGGTTGCCAAGGCTGCGGAAAAACCGCGTGAAATCGACGTGGTTGGCTTGCATCATTGTAAACATCGCATCCAGCAATTTACTGTCGTCCGCCTGCTGCGATTGCAGGCCTAGTTTGGCATGCAGCAACTCATTCAGTTTGGCGCCGTATTGAATCTGGTAATCTGCCAGCACCGCTTCTGTTGCTTCGACGCTGCCGATCAGCGGCAGAAGTGATTGGCCCAGTACGAAGCAGTTCCATTGGCTGATTTGCGGTTGCATACTGTAGGCGTAGCGGCCCTGCTGGTCGGTATGGTTACAGATATGGCGTGGATCGTAGGCTTCAAGGAAGCCGAACGGGCCGTAATCCAGCGTCAACCCGATGATAGACATATTATCGGTGTTCATCACGCCATGCATGAAGCCGACAGCCTGCCAATGCGCCATCAGATGCGCGGTCCGAAGGGTTACCTCTGCCAGCAATGCCTGGTAGGGATTGGCGGCGTCCTGCAGTTCCGGGTAAAAACCGGCAATCACATAGTCGGCCAGGATTTTCAGCTCCTTCGGCCGATTGTTGTAATACCAGTGTTCAAACGATCCGAAGCGCACAAAACTGGGCGCCATGCGGGTCAGTACGGCTGTGGTTTCCGGCCGCTCGCGCATGACCAACTGATCGGAACCGATCAGCGACAGCGCACGTGAAGTAGGAATGCCAAGCGCCGCCATCGCCTCCGAGCACAGGTATTCTCGGATTGACGAGCGCAGCACTGCACGGCCATCACCCATACGCGAATACGGTGTCGTCCCGGCTCCTTTTAACTGCAATTCCAAGCGTCCGCCACCGCTGGCCGCAACATCGCCAAGCAAAATCGCCCGGCCATCCCCCAACTGCCCCACCCAGACGCCGAATTGATGGCCTGAATAAACCGCAGCCAGTGGCGTTGAGTTAGGCAGCAGGCAGTTGCCCGCCAGCGCCTGCACCCACTCCGTTTGGTTCAATGTTGCCTTGCTCAATCCGATCAATGCCGCTGCGGAGCTGTTGGTATCCACCAAATAAGGGGCCGGTAAAGGAGTAGGCGTCAGATGCGTGTAAAAGGATTTTGGCAGCGTAGCAAAGGAGTTGCCGACGGTCAAGCTATTGATGGTCTGGGGCAATGGAGAAGCGGTGAGGGTGTTCATGACCAAATTCAGTCCTGGTAAATAGAAGGGGGCTTAGTGTTGCGGGCGAGCTAAGGGGTATTTTAGTTTACCTCTGTATTTTTCCTAAGTCTGTCACCGATATTAGTTCTATGCAGATTGATGATCGTCAATAGTTGGATATAGATAAAAGTCGGGAGGTAATCCACTCCAAAAAAACATTAGTTAAACGTAGGATTTTTTAAATGCGATTTTGAGGAAACTGTACATGGAGACATCACGCTTTACCGGAA
>DCSW01000117.1 GCA_002325825.1 Collimonas sp. UBA1456 | reverse complement strand
CATTAGTCACCGCGGCTTTTATAGGTTCAATCGCTGCAATCGGGTCTTCGCTGACCAGACTATCACCGTGACCGGTCGCCAACGCCGACCAGCACCGGTACCTTGGCCTGTTCGATAACCAGCGACAGGTTCCAAGGCTCCAGAAGACCCATGCCTGAATCGATCAGCGATGCCAGTGGCATCACGGCAACGCAGCCGATCTCTTCCGGGATATGCGACTGGATCGGATCATCGCTGCAATACATCATCACGTCGAATCCATCCTTTACCAAAGTTTACGCCCCCTTTAGAATTTCTGGCATGTTCGGAAACAATGTGCGCTCATCGCCCAGCCTTTCCAACTTGACAAGATTATGGCCGTCCAGCAGTTCGTGCTTCAGCTGCAGCGTGTACAACGCGTCGGTCACGATATAATAATCAACGGTATTCGGCAGTGTCGTATAGCGTGTCTGCGGCACCACATCCGGCAAATTCGGGGCCTTCGGATCTTGCCCGATATGATGCGTCGGATCGCCACCGTAATGATTTCCGCGCCGCTGGCTTCGGTAGCGGCGCGCGTTTGTTCCAGGTAGCGATACTTGCCGCTGACGACCAGCCACCGCGAGCTATAGGTATTGTCGGCGATGTTCGGGCCGGCGCCTGCTTGCCCTGTCTCAAGGGAAGAATTAATACCCATAACAAATCCTCTAAAAATTCCCGTAGGGTGGGCATGGAATGCTCGCCCTACGGCGTCAACCGCCGCCTATTGCTGCGGGCACGACGTCAATTTTGCTCTCTGGCTATAATATGCGCTGTGGCCACAGCTTCGCCGTCAGGCAGCGGACGTGGCGCGTCATTTAAAACGATCTGCATCATCTGCCTCAATGCTTGCTATAGATTTTCGCACCGTTCTTGACGAACTCGATCGCCTTGACTTCCATCCCCTGCTTCAACGCGACGATCTCCGAGATACCCTGTGCAGCGGCATATTCGCGCATTTACTGCGTGATCTTCGTCGAGCAGAAATGCACCACCTCGGCAGAACCTTTGGGCAAGGTTTCGTCATGTAATTCACGCACCTTGTCCGGATCGATACCGATGTTGAACTGGTCTCCTCCGTGGAATTCGAAGCGCTCTCTCGACAACGCATTGTCTCGAATTTACGCGCCAGGATGGCACTTCCCCAGATCGGCTGCGTGGGCGGCGATCTGGTAGGCGATGATGCCATCCTTGGCATCGACCTTGTTCGATAAGTCAAGATGCTCCTTCGGCATGACCTAACACAGCATCGCCGTGCTATACCACCAGATTGTGACAGCCCCGATGCCGTAAGTGGTGCCGGTCGTAGCTTGGCGCGATTTCGATGGTCACTGGTCCCAGTGTGTAGAACGACGCTTCGTGTCACTGCTCCAATTGCAAGTCCATATTTTCTTTGATCAAGTGCATCGGCACGTGGACCGTGCCCTTCGATCATTACCTGGACATCGTGTTTCCAGGCGATCTGGGTCAGCTCGCTCAGGATTTTCAGTTCAACGAACTGCGCTTCGTCACTGGCGTCATAGATCGAACCTGGACGCAAGCCATCGCCAAGGCTGAAGCTGACATAATCAGGATTTCATGATGTCGCAGATATCTGCGATATCAGCGCAAAGGAACGATTTGCGGTGATGCGCCAGACACCATTTAGCCATGATCGAGACGCCACGACTGACGATACCGGTCAGGCGTTTGGCGGTCATCGGCACGTATTGCAAACGCACGCCGGCGTGCGTGATGAAGTAGTCGACGCCATGCCCGGCTTGCTAGATCAGCAGATCGCGAAAAATTTCTCAGGTCAGGTCTTCGGCTTTACCGTTAACTTTTTCCAACCCCCTGATAAATCGGTACGGTGCCGATCGGAACCGACGAGTTGCGGATAATCCATTCACGGATTTCGTGAATGTGCTTGCCGATCGACAGATCTATCATGTTGTCGTCCCAATGAATCGCCCAGATCATTTTGCGACTTTTTGCCGATAGAAGATGTCACTGCAGAATTACCGATATTGGTGTTAATCTTTACCAGAAAATCGAATCGATAATCATCGGTTCGATTTTCTGGTAAAGATTGTTGGTCATAATGATGGCGCGACCGCGGGCGATTTCGTCGTGCACGAATTCCGGCATAATTTCAGCCGGCAGCGAGGCGCCGAACTACTGCCCTGGATACTGGCGGCCCATCAGGTCGGCCAGCTTATTGCCCATCGGCCCAGACGCTTTCAGCTCCTCCAAATATTTCTTGTGACGCATGTTTCCGCGGATCGTCACGAACCCCATTTCCGGTGTAATGATGCATTTGCGAGACATTCTTGCCAGCCTTGGCGCAGCGCGACTTGCGGTGCAGATGGAAGCGCAGTTCCGCCAGCTTCGGATCATTTAACCATTCGATCTCGTATGCTGAGATGGGGCCAATAAGGATCCCTAGCGTTATGCTGTCTTGACGTCAATACCAAGACAGCATGGAGAACTTCACACCCGCAATCGGCTTGCGGTACATGAAAATGCGCACCCGCTTACCTTGCGTCCAGTCTGCTCAGCTATAAAAGACTTGCCTCTGCAACAGATTGGCTGGCACGATTGTGTTTACATCGAAAAAACCGTATCCCGGCCGGCAACGCTAGGAGCCTGTAGGCTGCGTACTTTATAATCATCGTTTTAGGAAGAAACATCAATCATCATGGAATTAGCCAAGTCTTTCGACCCTGACGAGATTGAACAATTCTGGCGTAGCGAATGGGAAAAACGCGGGTACTACACCGCCACCACCGACGCCGAAAAACCGTCTTTCAGTATCCAACTGCCACCTCCCAACGTCACCGGCACGCTACATATGGGGCATGCCTTCAATCAGACCATCATGGATAGTCTGACGCGTTACCATCGAATGCGCGGCTTCAACACGGCATGGATTCCCGGCACCGACCACGCCGGTATCGCGACCCAGATCGTGGTCGAACGACAGCTCGATGCACAAAAGATTTCGCGCCACGATCTGGGTCGCGAGAAATTTGTCGAAAAAGTCTGGGAATGGAAAGAGAAATCCGGCTCCACCATCACCGGCCAGATGCGCCGCATGGGCGCCTCCACCGACTGGAGCCGTGAATATTTCACGATGGACGAGAAATTGTCCGGCACCGTCACAAAAATGTTCGTGCGCCTGTTCGAACAAGGCTTGATCTATCGCGGCAAGAGACTGGTCAACTGGGATCCGGTGCTCGGCACCGCCATCTCGGAGCTGGAAGTGCTGTCGGAAGAAGAAGATGGTTCGATGTGGCATATCCGTTATCCATTCGTCGATGGCAGCAGCCATCTGACGGTGGCAACCACCCGCCCGGAAACGCTGCTGGGCGACGTTGCCGTAGCCGTCGATCCAACTGACGAACGTTATATCCACCTGGTCGGCAAAATGCTCAAGCTGCCACTGACTGACCGCGAAATCCCAATCATCGCCGACAGTTATGTCGACAAGGAATTCGGCACTGGCTGCGTGAAGATTACACCGGCGCATGACTTCAACGACTATGCGGTGGGACAACGGCACAAGCTGCCACAAATCACCATCTTGACGCTGGACGCCAAGATCAATGAAAATGGCCCAGCCAAATATCAGGGCCTTGACCGTTTCGTGGCCCGCAGACAGATCGTCGCCGATCTCGATGCCGCTGGCCTGCTCCAATCCGTGAGGCCGCACAAACTGATGGTGCCGCGCGGCGACCGTACCGGCGTCGTAATCGAGCCGATGCTGACCGACCAATGGTTTGTCGCAATGAGTAAGCCGGCACCGGAAGGCACGCATTTCCCGGGCAAATCGATTACCGAAGTAGCGCTGGAAAAAGTCGCCAACGGCGAGATCCAAATGATCCCGGAAAACTGGAACAACACCTACAACCAGTGGCTCAACAATATTCAGGACTGGTGTATTTCCCGCCAACTCTGGTGGGGCCACCAGATCCCGGCCTGGTATGCCGAAGACGGCAAAATCTACGTCGCCAGCAATCAAGCCGAAGCCCAGGCCACGGCGGCCGCTGCCGGCTACACGGGCAGGCTGACGCGTGACGACGACGTGCTCGATACCTGGTTCTCGTCGGCGCTAGTACCATTCTCGACGCTCGGCTGGCCGGAAGAAACGCTAGACTACAAGATGTTTCTGCCGTCGTCGGTGCTGGTCACCGGCTTCGACATCATCTTCTTTTGGGTCGCGCGGATGGTCATGATGACCACCCACTTCACCGGCAAGGTACCGTTCAAGATCGTATATGTGCATGGCCTGGTGCGTGACGGTAACGGCCAGAAGATGTCGAAGTCAAAGGGCAATACGCTCGATCCGATCGATCTGATCGATGGCATCAGCCTTGACGATCTGGTGGCAAAACGTACCGTCGGTATGATGAATCCGAAGCAAGCCGATAGAATTGCCGAAGCCACCCGCAAGGAATTTTCCGATGGTATTCCAGCCTTCGGTACCGATGCGCTGCGCTTTACCTTCGCCTCGCTAGCGACGCTCGGCCGCAACATCAACTTCGATCTGGGACGCTGCGATGGCTATCGAAATTTCTGCAACAAGCTGTGGAATGCAACCCGCTTCGTACTGATGAACACCGAAGACAAAGATTGCGACTTCGATGGCCATACGCCTGGTGTGTGCGACAAGAAAAAACTACAATTATCAAAGGCCGACCGCTGGATCGTATCACTACTGCAGCGTACAGAAGCCGAAGTCGCAAAGGGTTTTGCCGACTACCGTTTCGACAATATCGCCTCCGCCATCTACAAATTCGTCTGGGATGAATATTGCGACTGGTACCTAGAGATCGCCAAGGTGCAGATCCAGCAAGGCAACGAAGCGCAGCAACGCGCTACTCGTAGCACCTTGCTGCGCGTATTGGAGGTGGTGTTGCGCCTGGCACATCCGATCATCCCGTTCATCACAGAAGCGTTATGGCAAAGCGTCGCGCCGCTGACCGATAAGACACTCGATGCAGCGAGCGACTCGATCATGCGTCAGCCTTATCCAGAAGCTAATTTGGATAAGATCGACGATAGCGCCGAAGCTTGGATGACACAATTAAAATCGCTCATCGATGCCTGCCGTAATCTGCGCGGAGAAATGCAATTGTCGCCGGCGTTGCGGGTACCGCTGTTCATTGCGGGCACGGCAGATCGGCAAGAGACGCTGCGATCATTTGTTCCATATCTGCAAGCTCTGGCAAAATTATCGGGAGTGCAAGTAGTAGAGAATCTACCCGAATCGCCGGCTCCGGTATCGATCGTCAGTGATGTTGAACTCCTACTCAAAGTAGAAATTAGTGTCGCAGCGGAACGTGAACGTCTCGGCAAGGGGATCACGCGCATAGAGGACGAAATCGCCAAAGCCCAAGCCAAGTTGGGCAATGAAAGATTTGTTTCTCGGGCACCGGCGCAAATAGTAGCGCAAGAGCAGGAGCGCCTTGCCAATTTTTCGGGTACGCTAGAGAAGTTACGCGAACAGCTTTCAAAATTAAAAGTATCTTGATTCCTTACTAATACATAGTGGCGCCGGGCTACGGTAATGCAGACGGCCGCAATAAGAACAGAAGACAAAGCATTCACAAATTTTCAACTCGCTTGTTGATGACGGCCGTCGCTAGCAGCAGTCTGCTAATGTTCGGCACTTTCGCCCAAGATATCAACTCGCCAGTCGGCATTTGGAAAATACTGATGACCATAGCGTAAAACAGAAAGTGGTGATCCGCATCACCGAATCCAACGGTGAACTGCGCGGCGAGATCGAAAAACTGCTACGCGATCCAAGCGAAGATAGAAATCCGAAATGTGTCAAATGCGAAGGTATTCGGAAAGACCGCCCCATTTTCAGCATGACCATTATCACCGGCATGAAGCATGATGGTGATGGATACAACGGCGGTTAGATTCCCGATTCTGACAACGAAAAGGTTTACAGGAGCAAGATGTCGCTGGCCGATGGCGACAAGAAACTCAACGTACGAGGCTATATCGGCGTAGCACTGCTGGGTCGCACCCAGACCGGGCTGTGCGAGGCATGAATCGGTACTCCAGCGCTATGGGTTGAGAAGTAATTAGATACAAAAATCAGATTTATTCAAACCGAAAAAACATAACAAAATGCTTATATCGAGTGTTACAACAGAACGGTTCGCTATGACTGGCTGGTACATTATCTGTCCGAATTCGTCGATGAGGCTCAGGAACTTGCGACGAGATGGTTCTGGACTGACAATCACGAACGCCCGAACAGGGCGCTCGGCGGCGAACCCGTAAACGCTTCTGTGTAAACTCCACTGCATTATCAATAATCGTACTTTTGAATACGTACTTCGAATTGGATCATAAAGCGATTTAAGGTAATGCGCCAATTCTGGATCGGCATGGTCCATTTCTTCGCAACTTGCGAGATGGTCAGATCGTCAATTGGAAACAGCTTTCGGTGCACCACTGCGCAGCGAATCACACTGTTGAGAGACTCAATGATATTTGACGTATAGATCGCCTTGCGAATTTCTG
>DCSW01000127.1 GCA_002325825.1 Collimonas sp. UBA1456 | reverse complement strand
CATGCCGATCCAGAATTGGCGCATGACCTTAAATCGCTTTATGATCCAATTCAAAGTACGTATTCACAAGTACGATCATTGATAATGCCGTGAAATTTACACAGAAGTGTTTACAGGATCAAACATTTCCTAAGAAGACATAAATCGATATCTTATATAGCCGTTCATTTTCGACTATTGGTCAATAAATAGACTCACACCTCATCTCTGAATTACGACAACCATATACACTACTACATTTAACACTTAGGCTGGCCTCCATGATTCCGACCCCCTTCTACGTACCGGTAACTGCCTACGCTATCGGCGACCTTCAGGGATGCTATCAAAGCTTAATAAATTTACTCGACAAAATTAAAACAAATACGCCAGACGCTCACTTGATCTTCGTTGGCGACCTGGTCAACCGCGGCCCGCAATCGCTGGCGACGTTGCGATTGATCCGCGCGTTCGGCGATCGGGCGCAGGCGCTGTTGGGCAACCATGATTTCCATTTGCTGGCGGCCGCACATGGGATTCGTAAGCTGCACAGAAGCGATACCTTGAATGAGATTCTCGACGCTCCTGATCGGGAGGAACTGCTTGACTGGTTGCGACATCGTCCGCTGGCATTGCTGCAGCAGAATCATCTGTTTTTGCATGCGGGCGTGTTGCCGCAATGGTCAGCATCGCAAACTCTGGCATTGGCGCAAGAAGTTGAAGGCGTATTGCGCGGACCACAGTGGCTTGATTTTTTGCGTGAAATGTATGGCAATCAGCCAGCGCGCTGGGACAATTTACTGCAAGGTAACGAACGCTTGCGCTGCATCGTCAACGCCTTAACTCGCTTGCGCTTCTGCACCGAAGATGGGACGATGGAATTAAATGGCAAGGAAAGCGCTGGCAATATCCTACCCGGCTACCTGCCATGGTTCGATGTACCGCAACGGCAAACGCAGAATGTCACTGTGGTCTGCGGACACTGGTCAACAATGGGCTTGGTACTCAGACCGAATCTGATCGGGTTGGATACCGGTTGCGTCTGGGGCGATAAATTGACTGCAATCCGGCTGGCGGATCGCATGCTGCTTCAAGTAAGCTGCCACAGGCGCAGCGGCTAGGCTAGCAATCATACTAAGCTTGGGCCTGGGCCGCGACGCTCTCGGTTTGTGCTAATGCTTCGACAATCAGGGTGTGCGTGAGCGCGGCCAATTCACGACGATGCGAACCAGTAGTATCGACCAGCACCAATTGAATCAACGCGGCTTTCATAGGTGGTGCTTTTAAAATGCTTAGCATGCTTTTCGCGAAAGTCATGTTATCAATAAAGTCTGCAGCGGGATGCAGATTGCCTTGCTGATCCAGGTAGTGCAAGGCATATGGCTGAACCGGCACCTTAGCGTCTAATGCAGCTTCAGATAGGTTGTCACGGGAAGGGTAACACCGCGCCCTGCGCTGTGGCGGTTCCTTCTGGGAAGAAAGCCACCCGTTCACCGGCTTGAATACTGGTGACGAGGACCTGAATATGTGTCGCACACCGCGCCGCTTGCTACTCGGGATAAAAATGGTACCGCCTTTCTCGCATAGCCAGCCAATCAACGGCCAGTCGCGAATATCTGACTTACTGACAAACTGGCGGGTGTGCATCAAGTTGATGACTAAAATATCAAGCTATGAGACGTGATTGACGACGATCAATGCATGTGGCGGCGTGACGCCACCATGCCAATTACTGAACGCTAACCGCACCCGGCAGATCGCCAACAGCTTGGCGGACCAGCGCTTGATGCGCCATTGCCGGCCGGCGGCATCAATGAACGAAAACACCACCGCGAAAGTCCACAGGACGACCACAAATTGCAACAGCACCCGCAACAAAACGTAACACCTGCGGCCCGTTCATACGCGCTCGAAGGCAATATGGCCGGCGACAATCGTGGTTTTGACGCGTCCGCTCAGCTCATAACCGAGAAATGGCGTGTGCTTGCCCTGGCTGGCCAGTTCTTTGGCTTCGACCTTCCAGCGCACGTTTGGATCAAAGATGCAAATATCGGCCGGACTGCCAACCATAAGTTGGCCCGCAGATATATCGGCTACGTGTGCCGCATCACTTGTGATTTTTGCCAACGCGCGGCTGAGGCGTGGTTGTGCCGGCTCGACGCATTCATCGGCCCATTTCAAGGCCAGCGACAATAGCAGTTCCAAGCCAGTAGCGCCGGGTGTGGCTTCGCCAAACGGCAGCACTTTTTTATCGTTGTCGACCGGCGTGTGGTCGGAACAGATCGCATCGATGGTGCCATCTAGCAGTGCCTGCCGAATGCTATCGCAATCACGTTGTGAACGGAACGGCGGCGTCATGCGGGCATTCGAATCGAAGAAGCCGATATCGGCGTCGGTCATGTGGATGTGATGAGCGCCGACATCGCATGTAATCGGCAGACCTTCCTTTTTGGCTTCACGGATCAGGTCAAGGCCTGCCGCCGAAGAAATCCGGCACAGATGGACGCGGACGCCAGTGGCGCGGATCAATTCGAAAATGGTGTGCAGGCGGATTGTCTCGGCCATTGTCGGAACGCCCGACAGACCAAGCCGTGAGGCGATCGGTCCGCTATGGGCGATACCGCCGTTGCCGAGGTAGGGATCTTGCGGGCGAAGCCAGACAGCATAATTGAAGGTACTCGCATACTTTAAGGCGCGCAGCAGTACCGTGGTGTCGAAGATAGGTTCGTCGGCCTGGGCAAAGCCGATGCAACCGGCATCTGTTAGCTCAGCCATCTCCGTCAGTTCCTTGCCTCTGAGGCCTACGGTCAACGCGCCCAGGGGATAGACGTGTGCCTGGTTCAAGCCCTTGGCGCGATGTTTGAGCATTTCAACCAGACCCGGCTCGTCGAGCACCGGATCAGTATCCGGGGGACAAACCAGACTGGTCACGCCGCCTTGCACTGCGGCTTGCATTTCCGACTCCATCGTCGTTTTGTATTTGTAACCCGGCTCACGCAGGCGCGCACTCAAATCAACCAGGCCTGGGCTTACCACCAAACCACTGGCATCAATCGTCTTGTTGGCTGAAAAATCGGCTGGCGGCGTACCGACACCAACTATCTTGCCTACGGCAATGAACAGGTCTTGCTGCGTATCGATGTGGTTTGCGGGGTCAATCAGATGGCCGTTTTTGATGTGAATTTTCATCTTTAATTTTTTATATGCGGAACATAATTTAAGAATCGCCGTAGCGCTACGATTTACTCTGTCCCCAACTAACTAAACTGAAAGTTTGAAGTTACGTAACACTCTGAAAAACAAAAACGACAGTGCTAATTGCCAGCCAAAATACTCATCACCGCCATCCGCACCGCGATGCCAAACGTCACCTGCGGCAAAATCACTGCTTGCGAACCGTCGGCCACCGCTGAATCGATTTCCACGCCGCGGTTAATCGGCCCTGGATGCATGACGATGGCGTCAGGCTTGGCCAGCGCCAGGCGCTCCGGGGTCAATCCATAGCTCTTGAAAAATGCCTGCGCCGACGGCAGCAAGGCGCCGTTCATGCGCTCGTTCTGCAAACGCAACATGATGATCACATCCACGCCTTTGAGACCTTCGTTCATATCGGTAAACACTCGCACGCCCATTTGCTCAAGGCAGCCAGGCAGCAAGGTGCGGGGGGCGATGGCGCGCACTTCGGGGACGCCGAGCGTGGTCAAGCCATGGATGTCCGAGCGGGCTACGCGACTATGCAAAATATCGCCGACAATCGCCACCGTCAGGTTGCTGAAATCTTTCTTGTAGTGACGGATGGTGTACATGTCGAGCAAACCCTGAGTCGGGTGGGCATGACGACCGTCACCGGCGTTTACCACGTGTACATGGTCCTGCCGAGTTTCGGTCAGATGCTTAGCGATCAGGTAGGGCGCGCCTGATTGGGCATGACGCACTACGAACATGTCGGCATACATAGCCGAAAGATTGTCTATCGTGTCCAGCAGCGATTCGCCCTTGCTGGCGCTCGATGCGGAGATATTCAGATTAATGACGTCTGCCGACAAACGCTTTGAAGCAATTTCGAAGGTGGTACGAGTACGCGTCGAATTCTCAAAAAACAGATTGAACACGCTTTTGCCGCGCATCAGTGGCACTTTCTTGACATCACGGTCGCTGACGCTGACAAATGAAGAAGCAGTATCGAGAATGTGGGTTACTATCGAAGTAGGTAAGCCTTCGATGGTCAGCAGATGTTTAAGTTCGCCGTTTTTATTAAGTTGGGGGTTAAGCATTCGATTGCACAATCAGGTTTAATCCGCCGTCATCGGCACCTTGAAGTTGGAGGGACTGGCCCGACTGCAGCGTCACAGCCTGGGCGACAAAATCTGCCGCTACCGGCAGATCGCGCTCACGACAGTCGATCAGCGCCGCCAGCATGATCTTGACGGGATGGCCATAGTCGAACAGTTCGTTGATTACCGCGCGCGTGGGACGGCCAGTGTATAACACATTGTCGATCGGCAGAATCATGACGTCGTTGCCATCGAAGGGGATCTGCGTCGGCTTGATATTCGAGTGTAAACTTTTTTCTGAAAGATCGTCGCGATGGAACATCACATCGATAAATTCAAGACGTTCGTCCGGGTTCAATTGCAAGACCGCGACCAGGCTCTCGGCCAGCCATGCGCCATCAGAGTAGATGTCGATCACGGCGACATTGTCGGCCTGCGCCAAGCCGTCTTTTACTTTGGCCTCAAGCACCTGATACAGCGCTTCGGTATCGAATTTTTGAGTGATTGTAGTCATTGCATCTTCATTGCTTGTTCAGTACAACATCATTAAGATAGATCATCAAAATACTGCTGCAGAATTATCGCGGCAGCACGATCATCGATCACTTCGCCGCGCTGTTGTTTTATCACCACCGATGAGTAACGCTCATCGGCCAGCACCGTGGCGACACCGTAGCGGCCATGCAACTGGTTCGCAAAACGCTGGCAACGGACCGTCATTTCATGTTCTGCACCGTCCGGATGCAGCGGCAGGCCAACCACGCACAGGTCAGGCTGCCACTCTTTCAGCAAGATCGCTATTTCGGCGAACTTGCCATCATTGGTGGTGGAGCCGATCACCTGCAGCGGCTGCGCCTGCCTGAGCAAGGCATTGCCGACAGCAACGCCGATGCGCTTGAGGCCGAAATCGAAACCGAGTACGGTAACCATCAAGTTCAGCAGCGTTGGGCGCAACGCGGTATTGGTGCACAAATCATGCACGTCCGGATTCCAACGTCAACATGAAAGGGGAAATGCCCAACAGATTCACGGCTGCAGCGAAACGCTCGGCAATCGGCATATCAAAAATGATAACGGGATCGGCGGCGACCGTCAGCCAGCCGTTAAGAACAATCTCCGATTCCAGCTGACCGGCGCTCCAACCGGAGCAGCCGAGGCTGACCAGCAGACGCCGCGGGCCGTTGCCGTGAGCGACTTCTTCCAACACATCCTTGGAGGTGGTCATCGCAATCTGTTCTGTCACCTTGAGCGTCGAAGAGTAATTCTTGATCGGAGCATGCAGCACAAAGCCGCGCTCTATCTGCACCGGTCCGCCAAACATCACGGGGCGCTCGCCAATCGAGTCGGCAAAATTCAACCCTGAGTTGATTTCCAGTTTCAGATTGATGCGGTCGAACAGGACCTGCGTGGTCATGTTGGTCGGCTTGTTGATGACTACGCCGAACGCACCATTAGCATTATGTTCGCACAAATAAACTACCGTCCCGCCGAAGACTGTGTCCAGCATAGATGGCATTGCAATGAGGAAATTATTAGTCAGATTCAACGATGAGAAATCCGAGCTGTCTAAGGTCTTCGTAGCGCTCTTGCGCGCGGAGGAATCGTCGAGAAATGTGTCTAGCTTGGCCATGCCTACATTTTATCAGTTTTAAATAGACTAAAGCCGCTTTGCATCGCCTCGCTTCTCCGGTAAAGTTATTCGCAAGCCAGTACCAATATCACTTTCGCTATTATTCAAGCACTATCCATTTAATCAATCATCGTCTCTTCATGCCACCATTTGAAAAATCTCTGCTCTGGTTTCGCCGCGATCTGCGTGTATTCGATCACGCGGCCGCACACCATGCGTTAAAGGCCAGCAAACAGGTGTATTGCGTGTTCGTCTTCGATACCGACATCCTACGGCCGTTGCTGGAGACCGGATCAAGCTCCGATCGGCGGATCGAATTCATCCACGCCAGCATTGTCGAACTGGATAAAGAGTTACGCGAACTTGGCGGCGGGTTGATCGTACGCCACGGCCCCGCGCGCCATGAAATTTTGGCACTGGCGGCACAATTTGGCGTCGACGCAGTATTCAGCAATCACGATTACGAGCCGCAGGCTAAGCAACGCGATGCCGAGATTGCCCACGCGCTGGCTGCGGACAGCCGCCAATGGCACAGCTTCAAGGATCATGTCATCTTTGAATGCGATGAAATCCTCACGTTCAAGAATCAGCCTTTCTCAGTCTTTACCCCATACAAGAATGCCTGGATGAAGAGAGTGGCGGCGGCAGATGGTGCCTTCTTCCTAAAATCCTATCCGATTAAAAAATATGCACAGCAGCTGGCACCAGCGCCACTGGCCGGCACTATTCCAAGCCTGGCTGAGCTCGGTTTTAAAAAAACCAATCTGCTCGATCTGAAGATCAAGCCAGGCATGTCGGGCGCCGCCGCGCTGCTGGAAGACTTCATGTCACGCATCGCTCAATACGGCCAGGCCCGCGATTTTCCAGCGATCAAAGGCACGTCTTATCTCTCGGTGCACCTGCGTTTCGGCACGATCTCAATTCGCATGCTGGCGCGCATGGCATATCAGACGCTGCACCAGAATGCTGAGGCCAGCGGTGCAGCGGTGTGGCTCTCGGAGCTCATTTGGCGCGACTTCTATTTCATGATCCTGCACCACCATCCGCATATTGCCCAGCGTGCCTTCAAGCCGGATTACGATGCGATTCAGTGGGAATTGGGCGCGCATGCAGACTCCTTATTCCAGGCCTGGTGTGACGGCCGAACCGGCTATCCATTGGTTGACGCGGCGATGCTGCAACTCAATCAAAGCGGTTACATGCACAATCGACTGCGGATGGTGGTGGCTTCATTTCTGATAAAGGATCTGGGTATCGACTGGCGTTGGGGAGAACAGTATTTTGCGATCAAATTGAATGACTTCGACCTGGCGGCAAACAATGGCGGCTGGCAATGGGCAGCATCGTCAGGATGCGATTCCCAACCCTATTTCCGCATCTTCAACCCGATTACGCAATCCGAGAAATTCGATGCAGACGGCAAATTCATACGCCGTTATCTGCCGAAATTGGCGAGCCTCAGCAATAAACATATCCACACGCCTTGGCTGGCGCCCGTAAATGAGCTTGATAAGGCGGGAATAAAACTGGGGCAACACTATCCATTGCCGCTGGTACAGCACGATGAAGCGCGTAAGCTGACCTTGCAGCGCTACGCGGTCGTCAAAAAAGTGACGAAAGAATAATGGCAAAGAACAAGTTCTTGCGCCGCTTGCGGCAGAAATAATTCCGCATAATCAGCGCACAACCTATTAGTGCAGAATACTGGCGTCGTTCTTGAGGAACGAGACTTGATGAAGCGCATTAAGTTCCTCCTCAAGATATGGAAGTGTACCAATTTAGGTTAATAAATATAGCTGTTCAGGCCCTGTATTTTTCT
>DCSW01000046.1 GCA_002325825.1 Collimonas sp. UBA1456 | reverse complement strand
AAGTTGCCGCCAAAATCGTATCGGAAACAGGCAGAAGACTCTATATCATTAATGGCTACTTGACTGGGGACTAC
The DNA here is from genome assembly GCA_002325825.1 of Collimonas sp. UBA1456. Lineage (GTDB taxonomy): Bacteria > Pseudomonadota > Gammaproteobacteria > Burkholderiales > Burkholderiaceae_D > Collimonas. The sequence continues at coordinate 15,444 of DCSW01000046.1, read as the reverse complement.
AATCTCACCTACGTGAGATGAAACAAGTGGCAGTCCGAGCGTATGGAATTAGCATCAGCAGTTCATGCACGACTTTCGCGATCAGCTAGATCTGCTTATCGAATGGTGGGTGGCGATGATGATCTGCTGTGACAGCGGACCCGAATACATCAGTTTGACAATGGGTGCGTGGGCAGAAAAGAGTGGCACCAAGGTCAGATTTATTCAATCCGGAAAGACGTAACAAGACGTAACAAAATGCTTATATCGAGTGTTATAACAGAACGGTTCGCTATGACTGGCTAGTACATTACCTACTCGAATTCGTCGATGAGGCTCAGGAACTTGTGACGAAATGGCTCTGGACTGACAATCACAAACATCCGAATGGGGACGCTCAGCGACATTACCCCGAAGCAGAAATTGGCCCTTGCTACTTAGTCTCTATTTTAATTTTTATCCAAAAGGTGGGGTACCATCCGATGGATGGCCCCGGCGCACATACATGAAATGAAAAATTTGAAAAAGGTGTAGCGTAATTGTAAAAAGCACTGAGAAAGTCAGTGCTTTTTACAAAATCTGGTGCCCGGGGCCGGACTCGAACCGGCACGCCTTTCGGCGGGGGATTTTGAGTCCCCTACGTCTACCAATTTCATCACCCGGGCAAATTTAACTGCGCTGACAACCATAGTGGCGAAAGAAAATTGCTATGTTTTTGTCCCGCATATCTGGCTATTCAGTCGTGTTTCGCAACACGATCTTTAATTATGACTGATTTACACAGCACAATCAATAGAGACCTCGAAAAACCTGCGGCACGCTGCAATCTCGACTACGAGTGAAATAACTAGTTACCAACGCGCTGATACAAGCGGAAGCGTTCATCGCGGTCGGATGGTCTCCGACCTGTCCATAGCAGCTTCCAGTTGCCTTTGAATTGGCGCCATAGCGCATCGTCCGATCTGACAGAGACGCTATCCTGGTATAGCAGATAATCGCAATGCTGCTGGCCGAATTCGCCAAACAGGATGCCGCCGAAATAGGCAAACGAGGCCCGCTGGGATGGACCGACGTTGGAATCGACGCAGCGCTTGAGGGTGGGCAGGTGTTCGTCGATTTGGGCCGCAACGCCAGCATAGCTCTTACTGTAATTAATCCACGGCATCCACAGTGTGGTCAGTAAAAGCCAGCACAGGATCACGCCGCCGGAGGACAGAACCACGGCGCGCCACAGCACTGCCGGGCGGCGCGATAGTCGCCAGTTCACCAACAGTATCCACAACACTGACCCGAGCAACGCAATGATCAGCGCGATCAGGTTGAATTCTGGCTTGAAGCCGGGCGCCAGCTTGTAGACATTTTTTGCGATTTGTACCGGCCAGCCGCTTTCCTTGGCTATCCATGCGAGCCAGATAAATGCGGCACAAGCGGTCAGTGTCATGACCGAGAACCAATCTACCGCGTTGATTGCGCCGCGCTTCATGGTTGGTAGGCCAAACGCAGCAAGGATCACCAGCGCCGGTACCAATGGTAACAGGATGCCTTCTTCCGGGTGCGGATTGAGCAGTATGACAACTGTCAGGCTGATGAAGAATGCCAGCGGCAACGCGATGTGCAATGTCGAGCGTTGCTGGCGCCATGCATACACGGCCCAGCTAGCGAACGGCCATGCCGGCCAGGCAAACCAGATACCATATTTGAGGTAATACGAGAGCGCGACCCAGCTCGGCCAGCCCAATTGTCGCAGGTTGAACCTTCCCCATGCCGCGATGTGGTTGGCACCATTCGGCAGCAGCATATTGCTGGCGATCAACCAGATGCCGGCAATAACCGCAGCCAATGGCAGGCTTATCAACAGCAGGTGGCGCGCGATCTTTTTTTCACGCATGCAATCCAGTGCTAGCAGGCCGATCAGCAAACTAAGCGGGATCGTGCAGCCGCGTGCCAGCACCAGCAGGCCCAGGGTCAGTCCGAGCCAGGCGGCGCTGCGAATATGATGTGTGGCATTGGGATTATCGAACATGCGTACTGCAATGTAGATCGCAAAAGCCACCAGTGAAATCTGCAGGCTCTTGTTTGTGGCCTCGTGGCTGTGCGATATCAGTCCGAGGCAACCCAGATAGATAAGGAACGCGCCGTCGGCCAGCGTGCGGCCGAAATCCCGAGGCTCAGGTTGGCCGCCGAATGCCAGTCGCAGCGGCTGCGCTTCGTTGCGTCGTCCCAGCAGATAGGTGGCGTACCAGACCGATAGCGAGCCGACCAGAAAGAACACTACTGTCGACAAACGTGCCGCCAGCGGATCGCCCAGCAGCCAACCGAACAATTTGATGAAGATGGCCCCGATCCAGTAGGTTAGCGGGCTCTCGCCGGATATCGGCAAGCCAACGATATTTGGCGAGAGCCAGTCGATACTACTGCCGTATGCCATGGTCCAGGCGATACCGAAGCTGGAGGCATCTTCGTTTTTCCAGGGATCGCGTCCGATCAGGCCTGGAAGCATATAGAATAATCCAAGAGCCCATAGGCCCCAGCGTGGCAGTGCGCTGGTGGCGGAAGCAGGGAGGCGGACGGGCTTCATCACAATACTGTTTGATCGATTATTTGAATTGCTGGATAGCAGTGTAACTCACTATCGCCAGCAACGTTTTTTGTGACGTTGGTAAACCTACTGCACGCTGCAATCGCGGCACTACGATGTTTGCCGTATGCTAGACTTGCTGCGGCTTTTCGATATCCCCAGTTATTTTGTATCCTTTTAGGGATACGTATTTTCCGAGATCCATCAAATTCGTCTAGTGAGACGAGAGGCTGCCTGTATGATGTGCTTGGAGCGCGAGCCAGGTCGGTATTTCTTGAGATCATACGAATAAAACAAAAAGGCAGCTGCAGCTGCCTTTTTTGAAACGACGATCGAATTAAGTATTCGCGATCGAAATCTTGGAACCGACACTACCAAATTTCTTGCGGAACTTGTCAACGCGACCGGCGGTATCGACGATTTTGTGCTGGCCGGTGTAAAATGGATGTGATTCTGACGAAATTTCAATCTTCACCAGAGGGTATTTTTTACCTTCGTGGGTGATGTTTTCGCGAGTCTGTATGGTCGAACGTGTAACGAACTTGAAATCGCTCGATACGTCGTGGAACAGAACTTCGCGGTAATTTGGGTGAATGCCGTCTTTCATAGTTGTCTCAATTGAGTGGTAGCCAATCAATCACTTCGTCGGTCATCGTGCTTCTTGACCCGATTGTCGATCACCTGCCTGGAGTGGAAAACAAAGATTATACAATAAATACGTTAAAGTATCGTAAAAAATGAACGAAATCAGTGTCTTGGAGATCTTCTGGCACTGATTTTCAATGTTCTCGCGACAACTACAATCGATCCCGAATCTGTTTTTGCAGTTCAGTCTGGCGGGGTGTTGTCACCCATTTAGCTACTTACTGGCACAGAACGTTGATTGCCTTTTTTACGGTACAAATAAAATCTTGCAAAAAAAGAGACAAGTTGCGGCTACGGTCACTACTATTCCTGGTGCGCCTTTATCTTTGGTGTGTTCGATCAAATCGGTGGCGATCGCCGTCGCCAGGTTATAGACCAACGAGAAATCGGCGGTCCATACTTCAACCATCATGACTTCGGTCAATGCCACCACCATCGCGCCGTTATAACTTGCATAAAAGAAAGATAGCCACAGTTCGACAATCAGCATTTTCTGGAAGCCAGGATCGGCCACCAGCTACGAAAGTGCCGGATGGGCAGTCAGAATGGTAAATGTCAGCAACAAAGGCTTGCTGCCGATGAGGTCGGAAAGTACGTTCATTACCGGCAAGCCAGATGAAGTCGGAGATATCGACGCAGAAAGTAACGACAAACGCATCTATTGTACTCAGTTGTACTTAGTTTTAGGACGCTCTTGCCATAGACGGTGATCAGGTAAAACGAGGCTGTCGTCATCGACACCAGCATCATTCCGGTAAACACCAGGCCTCGAATTGTCGACCATCGAATTCAGGAAGCGAACTGCTGATCACGAACAATACCGGCACGATCATGCAGCCGATGAAAAATGGAACTCGCCAGTCCCAGTTGGCGAGTTGCGCCGGTTGCAGCCATATATGCAAGCCGAAGTCCAAAGTGGCGGCCAACCCGGTCGACATAGGCTCCGAGGATGATGGTGCCCAGCAGGCGCATCAGGCAGCCGGCGCAAAAGGTCATGAAGTTCAGCATCAGTGATGTAATTCATCGCCTGCTAGGAAGAGCATCTTGGAAATGTGGGTTGTATAGAAATTGAATATCTCCATAAAGTTACTGCGGGTAACTCGCGGCACAGTGCTGAATTTAGATTGTCTGGATGGGATGGTTGACATGGTGTGTTGTTGCTGCAATAGGGTTGGCAGGGGGGCAGCATTGAACTGATCCGCTTGTTTCTTGTGGGGCCTGATGTTGCAAGGACACAGAAACGATGGCAGATATTACCGTTGTCACTGTCGAAAATTATCTGCGCATTTTACGCCTGTTGTCTACACTACGATTGAAATGGTTTTCAACCGTAACGGTCAACTTTGATCGCTCTTGATCAACCACCACGACGCATCATGTCGAAGAACTCGGCGTTGTTCTTGGTCGACTTCATCTTGTCGAGGATGAACTCCATCGCTTCGATCTCATCCATGCTGTATAGCAGCTTGCGCAATACCCATATCTTTTGCAGCTGATCAGGCTTGATCAGCAATTCTTCACGGCGGGTGCCGGACTTGTTGAGATTAATCGCCGGATAAACGCGTTTCTCGGCGAGGCGGCGTTCCAGGTGGACTTCCATGTTGCCGCTACCCTTGAATTCTTCGTAGATTACGTCATCCATACGGCTGCCGGTTTCGATCAGGGCAGTGGCGATGATGGTCAGCGAACCGCCTTCTTCGATGTTACGGGCAGCGCCGAAGAAACGCTTCGGACGTTGCAGCGCGTTGGCGTCGACACCACCGGTCAACACTTTTCCGGAGGCCGGAATAACGGTGTTGTAGGCGCGCGCTAAACGGGTGATCGAATCCAGTAGGATCACCACGTCTTTTTTCATTTCAACCAGGCGCTTGGCTTTTTCCAGAACCATTTCAGCAACCTGCACGTGGCGTGTGGCTGGTTCATCGAAAGTCGAGGCCACTACTTCACCGCGCACCGAGCGCTGCATTTCGGTGACTTCTTCCGGTCGTTCGTCGATCAACAGGACGATCATCACGATATCGGGATGGCTGGTGGTGATTGCATGCGCAATGTGTTGCAGCATGACTGATTTACCGGACTTCGGCGACGCCACGAGCAAGCCGCGTTGACCCTTGCCGATTGGTGCGATCATGTCGATGATGCGGCCGGTGATGTTTTCTTCGCCGCGCATTTCACGTTCCAGCGGCAGCGGCTTGTTCGGGTGCAGTGGTGTCAAATTTTCAAACAAGATGCGGTGCTTCGACGCTTCCGGTGATTCGCCGTTGACCTTGTCGACCTTGATCAGTGCGAAATAGCGTTCGCCGTCTTTCGGAGTGCGCACTTCACCTTCGATCGAATCGCCGGTATGCAGATTGAAGCGACGGATTTGCGAAGGCGAAATATAAATGTCGTCGGTGGATGCCATGTAGCTGGCGTCAGGCGAGCGCAGGAAGCCAAAGCCGTCAGGCAGAACCTCGAGAGCGCCGTCGCCAAAAATCTGTTCTCCTGATTTCGCTCGCTTTTTAAGGATCGCAAACATCAGTTCTTGTTTGCGCACACGCGCTGCGTTATCGATGTCCAGGCCGATTGCCATTTCTAGCAAGGCGGAGACGTGTAACGCCTTTAGTTCAGATAAATACATAGATATGAGTATCCCGGGATGGGAAATATTGGGTGGGGGAGGGAACTGCGCGGTGTGTAGTCAGTAAAACATAAGCAGCGATGCGGGCGCACCGCCGCGGTTTCTTCATATATTCGAATCAATGAATGTGGTCAGTTGGCCCTTGGTCAGTGCGCCGACTTTCTGCGCGGCAGGAACACCGTTCTTGAACAGGATCAACGTAGGAATGCCACGGATGCTGTGCTTGGATGGCACGGCCTGGTTGGAGTCGACGTCCAGTTTGACGATCCGCAGCTTGTCGCTGTATTCTTTAGCGACTTCTTCCAGAAGTGGCGCAATCATTTTGCATGGACCGCACCACTCAGCCCAGAAATCGACCAAAACCGGTTTGTCTGATTTGAGTACATCTGCTTCAAAGGATGCGTCGGAAGTATGTTTAATATGTTCGCTCATAGTTTCCTCAGTGTGAGGCAAAAAGAATCAATGCATGCCAATGACGACTTACCATTCGTGCTTGGTAGCTGCTATCGGCGGCCTCTTATTCTATTGAGGATGTTGGGGGATGCCGTGCGCGAGTTCAAGTTTCTGTTGGTGCGGTAAGATGTATTGCTGCAGGATATTTATTCAAATATAACAGATTTTAATAAAAAGAGGCGCCTGCGCGCTTATTTTTTTAGGATCTTTCATAAAGTGACAAGCGATTGTTGCAAAAAAGAGCCTCTCGCCAGAATGGCGATTCCTGAATCCAGATTAATCCTCACCGGCTTTATGGTAAGCTACATGCCCTTAAAATCTATTTTAATTGCGCCTTCTGTCAGTTTCTGGCGTAGCGCAGCACGCGCTTTGCTGGTCGCCTGTCGTGAGCCCAGCGGTGATGCCAGCAAACGTGATTTCGCCGACTGGCGTGTCGTACTGCCAACCTTTGCACACGCTCAGCAGTTAAAAGTCGCGCTTAGCGTCGAATTGGGCGGAACTTTCGTTCTGCCACAATTTTGTACGTTGTCTGGCTGGTTGATGACGCTGCCGCCGTTATCTAACGTGGTGTCTTCCAGCGAGCGTTTGATGCGCTTGTATGCCGAGTTGCGCCAGCACGGTTGGCTGAAGAAATTATTCGTCGCACGTCGCAATACCGATCTGCTACCCCTGGTCCAGACACTGCTGGCGCTATCGGATGAGTTGACGCAGGCGCTGCTGCCGGCGCTGCATGCTGCCAGCGCTGCCGCTGATCTGGATCAGCGCTGGCAGCATGCGCTGGAACAATTATCGCCGGATGCGCGCAACATATTATCGGACGAAACCCAACTGGTCTGGTCGATTTGGAAAAGCCAGTTGGACGCCGACGACGCAATCGCAGCGCGTTTCTCGCAAACCTTGCAACTGGCAGCACAGGCAAATCAACCGCTGGCCTGGATCAGCTCGGTGGCGCCGGAACCGCTGGAACAGGCTTTTCTCGAAGTCTATGCTGCGCGCCAACCGGTACTGACCATCACCCTCGATTGGCGTGCCACGGCGCTGTCGCCGACTTATTCCATGGCTTGGCCGGAAATGGTGGAAGCTGCGATCGATGGCAGCAGTTACACAGATGACTCCCGCCACAGTGAGATCGGTCAGATCGCCGATCCGGCGCTGTCGAATGAACTGGCTTTGTGCGCCGCACAGAGCGTCGAGGATGAAGCCTTACAGGGCGCGCAAATGGTGATCGACTGGCTTCATGGCGGCAAGACCAACCTGGCGATCGTGGCACAGGATCGGGTCGTCGCACGTCGTATCCGCGCGTTGCTGGAGCGTGCGCAAATCCATGTGGCGGATGAAACCGGCTGGAAACTCTCGACCACCCGCGCCGCTTCAACGATTTCGGCCTGGTTCGATGTAGTCACCACGCGCGCTGGAACTACGGCCTTGCTCGATCTGCTAAAATCGCCGTTCGTGTTGAGCCAGGCATCCAGCGATCTGCTGCATGATATGCAGGACAGCGTCGCCAATAAATCGTCGTTGGTGACGAAGATCGAATTGCTGCTGCGGCGCGCCAACGTGCTGGGCGAGTGGCTCACCGTGATCAATGCATTGAGTGCGGCGCCGGCCGAGCAAAAGACAGTCATCCTGTTGGCGCAGCAGGCGGCGCAGTTCAGCGGTTGCAAGACCTTGCGCGATTGGATCGTCACTACCAATGGCACGCTTGCCGTGCTCGGCATCAGTGCCGCGTTGCGCGCCGATTCGGCCGGCCAGCAGATACTGCAACTGTTACAGAATATAGCACCGTCGGGTAATAACTCGGGTCAGGATTATGCAGCGTTGTTTTCATTTTCGGAATGGCGCGCGCTGGTCAACCTGCAACTCGACGACACCAGTTTCATCAGCGCCATCAACGACTGGCGCGTGGTGATGCTGCCGCTGAACGGCGCGCGCCTGCGTACCTTCGACGCGGTGTTAATGGTCGGCGCTGATGCCGACCACTTGCCGTCGCAGCTGCAGGAGAGGCTGTTCTTTACCAACACAATACGACGCGAACTAGGCCTGGCAACCCGCGAAAGCCGGCAGCGCCAGCAGTTGCGCGACGTGGTCGAACTGCTGGCGATGAATCCGCGAGTGGTGTTGTCCTGGCAGGCACACAAGAATGGCGAGCCGAATCCAGTCAGCCCTTGGATCCAGCGGCTGCAACTGACCTTGGCGCGCCACGCTGTGGCGGCGCTACCACAACGCCGCGCGACGATTGCCGCGCAAAGCCTGCAGTCGATACCATCGGCTATGCCAGCTCCGGCCGCCGCGCAGTTGACCCCAAAACGGCTGTCGGCCAGCGGCTATAACAGTTTCATCGCCTGCCCGTATCAGTTCTTTGCGGGGCGCATGCTGGGTTTGACGGCGCTGGATGAATTGTCCGATCTACCCGAAAAACGTGACTACGGCGGCTGGCTGCATCAAATTCTGGCGACCTATCACGAGACCTTGCGCGATCAGCCGTGTCCGCAGGAACAGCGCGAAGCATTGCTGGCGAATATTTCAAAAGAACTGTTCGACAACATCATCGCCAGGAATCCTGCTGCATTGGGTTATTACGCGCGTTGGAAAAAGGTGATCGCTGCTTACGTGGTGTGGGCCAATGGACATGAGGCGTCTGGCTGGCGTTTCATGTTCCACGAACAGGCTTATGAGAAGCTGTTATCCCTTACAGATAGGGAGCTGACGCTGCATGGCCGTATCGATCGCATTGATGAGAACGATGCCGGGGAACGTGCCGTGTTGGACTACAAGACCAACAACCTGATCGTTTTGAAAAAAAAACTCAAAGATCGCGAAGATCATCAACTGGCGTTTTATGGTTTGCTGTCGGACCGTCCGGTTGCGGCCGCCCATTACGTCGCTCTGGAAACCATCGAGGACAAGGTCGACGATGTCAGCGTTCCGGATTATGAGCAAGCACAGCGTGCGCTGGCAGCGCAAATCACGATCAACATACAAGCGATTGCCAGAGGTGTCGGTCTGCCGGCCAACGGTAGTGAATCGGTGTGTCAGTATTGCGATGTACGCGGCTTGTGCCGCAAGGGGGCATGGTGATGAGTGAGTTGATGCAAACGCCGTCGCTCAGTGCGTATTGGATGAATGGCCATGTTGTTGAGGCACAGGATTTTACCAACGCCGCCTGCGATCCGGAGTACTCGGTCGTGGTGGAAGCCTGCGCCGGCAGCGGTAAGACCTGGCTTCTGGTGGCGCGTATGCTGCGCTTGCTGCTGGCCGGAGCCGCGCCGTCCGAACTATTGGCAATTACCTTTACTCGCAAGGCGGCGCAGGAAATGCGCGAGCGCCTGCTGGAACTGCTGCATGATCTGGCGCTGCAATCCGACGAAAAAGTCCACGTCTTGTTGCTGGAGCGGGGCATTCCGCCGCAGCAGCTGGCGTCAGTGCTGCCGGTGGCGCGTAATCTGTATGAGGGTGTGTTGGCCAGTCCGCAAAGTTTATCGATCGATACTTTCCATAGCTGGTTCGCTAGGCTTCTGCAAATCGCACCGCTGGCTTCCGGCGTGCCGCATGGCTATGCCCTTACCGAAAATACGGGAGAGCTGCGGGCCGATGCCTATCTGCGTTTCATGCAATCGCTGAACGATCAAAACAATGCGAAGAGCAAACAGGATTTGCTGACGCTGTATCAACTGGTAGGCGATTTCAATGCGCGTAAATTACTCAACGCTTTTGTCGACAAGCGTGCAGAATGGTGGGCCGTGATCCAGCAGGGCGTCGATGTGCCGCTGGAATGGTTGCGCGAATTGTGTGGTGAGGATGCCGAGGTTGATGCTCGTTTGTCGCTTTGGGAGGACCAGACCTTGCTGGCGCAGATCAAGCAAGTTGCCTGGTTGCTGAGGCAGGGCTCTGCGACCAATCAGAAGCGTTCCATCGACATCGAAATGGCGCTGACCGCTGGTCCGGCGCTGGAAAATTTCGACGCGCTCTGTCATCAATTCTTCGATGACGCCGGCAAGCCGCGTAGTAACGGCAAAGCCAAGGATTTGTTGAGAGTGTTGCAAAACAGCTTAGGCGGCAATGCACTGGATACCTTAGATACGCAATTCAGCGTCACTGGCGATGCTCTCAAATTGCTGCGTAAGCGCGGTCACGAGCGCATCGTATTGAATCTGAACCAACATCTGTTTAGTGTCGGCAATGCCTACCTGGAATGCTATCAAGCGTTGAAGGCGGAACAGCGTGTGTTCGATTTCGTCGATCTCGAATGGCAAGCGTATCGGTTGCTGACCAATCCCGAGAGCGCTGCTTATCTGCAAAGCCGTCTCGATACGCGTTACAAGCATATTTTGCTGGATGAATTTCAGGACACCAATCCGCTGCAATGGAGCATCGTGCGCTCCTGGCTTAGTGCCTACGGTGAAGATGCCGGGCAGCCTAGCGTATTCATGGTCGGTGATCCGAAACAATCGATCTATCGCTTCCGACGTGCTGAACCGCGCGTGTTCGAAGCCGCTCGCAGTTTGTTGCAGCAACAGGGGGCGACGGTACTGCAGACGAACCAAACGCGCCGCAATGCCAGTGCCATTGTCGCGGTGCTGAATCAGAGTTTCGTGTGTAATCCGTTGTTCTCGGCGCAAACCACGCTGGGACAAGTCGGTGGTGCTGTCTGGCGCTTGCCGCTGATTCGTCAGCTTGATAACGATGCTACTGAAGCAGCACAGCAAGATTTGCGCAACCCGCTGACTACGCCGCGCGAAGAGTCGGAAGATGCTCGTCGTCGTGATGAAGGCGAGCAGATTGCGCAAGCGCTATGGCGTGCCAGGGCGGAACTGACGGTTCCACAGGGAAGTGACGGTCGCAGCCTGGCATGGTCCGACGTGATGCTGTTGATCAAAAAACGCAGCCATCTCTGTGCCTACGAGAGCGCGCTACGCGCGGCCGGCATTCCATTCATGTCGGATAAGCGCGGTGGTCTATTGGAGTCGCTGGAAATTTCTGATCTGATCGCCTTGCTGACTTTCCTAATTACGCCGAGCGACGCCCGCGCGCTCGGCCATACATTGAAATCGCCGATTTTCGGCGCCAGCGACGATGACCTGATTATCCTGGCACAGCGCAGTGAACGCGGCTGGTGGGAGCGCTTGTGCGCGGCCAATGCTGCGGCTGAAACATCTGCACCATTGCAGCGCGCCGCCAGATTGCTCGCTGCATGGTTGCAGGCCTCGCCGCGCTTGCCGGTGCACGATCTGCTCGATTTGATTTTGCATCAAGGACAACTGCTGGCGCGCTATGCACAGGCCTCTACGCCGCTGGTGCGCGGCCAGACCATCGGTAATATCGAAACTTTCGTTGAACTGGCCTTGAATATGGATGCTGGCCGTTATCCTAGCCTGCCGAAATTCATTGACGCCTTGCGCAGTTTGCAAAATGCCGCCGGCGGTGATGCTCCCGACGAAGCCAGTATTGACGCCGCCACCGATGCGGTGCGCATTCTCACAGTACATAGCGCCAAGGGGCTGGAAGCACCGGTCGTGGTGCTGCTGGATACTAATCACAGCAAGCCGGCACGCGATGATTACGGCATCCTCTGCGATTGGCCGCAGTACGCCGAAGCGCCGTTGCATTTCTCTGCGTTCGGCAGCAGCTCTGAGCGTGGCGCTGCCCGTAATCATCTGTTCGACGCGGAAGAACGATTCAAGACGCAGGAAGACTGGAATTTGCTGTATGTGGCGACCACCCGCGCCAAGCAGTTGCTGATTGTCAGCGGTGTCGCCAGCAGAAGCGGCGGCGTCACCAAGGATAGCTGGTATGCACGGCTACAACATGTGGATGCAATTGAACTTGCCGCGACAGCAGGCCAGTCTGTGGATGCCGGGATTCCGCAGCGTTTCGAGCAAGAGATTTTTGATCCGTTGCCAATACCGCCGCTAATTATCGTCCCTGCGCCGACCTTCAGTAAGGAAGCAATCGACGAAGGCATTGCATTGCATGGTTTGCTTGAGCGCGTGACGCAGCATGGCCAATGGCCGGTGGTGTTGCCGCAAGCAGCGATGATTGCGCGCTGGTTGCCATGTTCGTTGTCGTTGGCGACATTGGTTAGTCACCAGGCGCAGACCATTTTCGAGCAGAAAGAGCTTGAGCATTTCTTCAACCCGGCGTTGCATTTGCATGCACGCAACGAAATGGAGATCATCATCGACGGCGTCGTTCTGCGCTTCGACCGTGTGGTGATCTTTGAAGATGAGGTGTGGATACTCGATTACAAACGCAATCTACTCGACGGTGAGCGCGCTGCCTATACGGCGCAATTGCGCCGTTATCGTTCAGCAGCGCAGTCAGTTTTTGCCGACAAGAGCCTACGCACGGCATTGCTGACCGTGGACGGGCGTTTGTGGGAAATCGACTAGGTAATCACCATCATACCCTGTGCATGAAAACGTGACTTGGTCAGCGATGGTGCGGCGCTGCGTATTTCTTTTCCAGGTGTCCAACCAGCATCGTCAGCACTATGGTCATGGCAAAGTAGAGCACTGAAATCGTGATATACGGTTCCCAGTAGCGTGAATACGCGCCGGCCACTGTTCTTGCAGCATACGCGAGCTCCGCCAGGCCGATGGTCGATACCAGCGACGAATCCTTGAGCAAGGTGGTGGCTTCGTTGCCCAGCGGCGGCAGCATGCGGCGGAATGCCTGCGGCAGTACCACGTAACGCATCGTCAATTTGTAGCCCATGCCCAGGCTGGAGGCAGCGTAAGTCTGGCCGCGATCGATGGACTGGATGCCGGCCCGAAAAATTTCCGAGATATAGGCGCCAGCGTTCAATGACAGCCCGACGATCCCGGAAATGAAGGCGCCATATTCCTGCTTTAGGGTGCGCGCCAATTCGCCGGAGATTAGCAAACCATTGTCTTGGTGGATTAGTACTGGCATCACCGCAAAGTGGATCAGCAGGATTTGCACGAACAAGGGTGTGCCGCGGAAGAATGCCACATAGAAGCTGGCTACGCTTTTAACCAGACAGAATGGCCATTTCCAGGGCCCCTGCTTGATTTTTGCCAGGCGTAGCATGCCCAGAAATAAACCGATGATGGTGCCGATAATGATGCTGATCACGGCAACCTGGAACGTCATGAAGAAGCCCTTGACGAATAATGGCGCGTAGCCCTGAATGATGCCACAGCGAAAATCCATAGGTATGATTGAAAAGAATCTGTGTGACTAGCTGAATGGATGCGCAGCCCGCTTTATTGATTTGGTGACTGGCACGGGCCGCTCCTGCAGGAGGAACGTATCTCAAGCATATTGATTGATAAAATCAATTATGATAAAAATTAGGTAAAAATTATACCTTAGTCGTCGCAGACCGCCAAAAACAGCCGTTCAGCTCAGTTACATTAGGTGCGAATGTTTCAATATGAGCGCTCTGATGCCGCGGCAGTGGTCGGCGTGAACGCGTGGAGCCATGTTGTTTGCTCTACGTGTGACTATTTGCCGTTGCCGAAGTGGTCATGAGCTACATCAACAAGAACCTATCGGCCAGTTTACGCGTGGTCTCGCATGCCGGTTTTCCGAAAGACTATTACGGCATCGCGGTGTGCAGAGGTAACACTGAGCGGCTGATAAAAATCAACCAGGGCATGGCCGATATCAAGGCCGATAGCAGCTCTGTCAAGATCAGTGATTTATTCCATAGTCGGCCACAACTGCATCGGCACCGCTGCTTTCGAGTTCCTGGAACGCCAGCGGCATGGATTTGAAACGTTTGACGCTAGCGCTCTATTCTTGCCGTTCAGGTTCTGCGCCGCCTCATCGACTGTGGTGCCGCTCTGGACGCCGATTTTCTGCGACTTCAAAGCGACGAAGCTGATGACCTTGGAGTTGGTCGGCAGCACGATCAATTATTTGGCCACGAAGTACGGATCGGAAAAATCCATATTTTCCCAATGCTGCTGGCAGATCGTGATGGTGAAGATCAGGATGTCGCAATCGCCCTGGGTCAGTGCATTGAACAGGCCATCGAATGGCGTATTGATGATTTTGATCTTGATGTCGACCAGTTGATTCTGTTCGTTCTCTGACGTAAATGAGGCATCATCGCCGTCGATGGCGACCACATATTCGGTGCGGCCAGCATTGGCTGCTGGCGTACTGTCTTGTTTTCTGCCGCACGCAGCCAGTATCAGCAGCGAACAGGCTGGCATTAATGCCGTCAGATATCTATGATGTGGTAGTCGCTCCGTGATTATTCGGCGGTGTCGGGAAAATATTTGGTGTAAATCTTATCGTAGCTGCCGTCGACCTTGATCGCTGCCAGCCCCTGGTTGACTTTGGTCAGTAGTTCGGCGTTGCCCTTTTTCACCGCAATGCCGTAGTACTCTTTCGGTAAAGCCGGATCGGTGATAAATCGGAAGCCCTCGGATGAATTGTTCTTGATATAATTTTTGATGACGCCATTGTCGGATATCACAGCCTCGACGCCGCCGCCTGCAAGTTCCTTCATCAACAGGGTCGCCGATTCCAGACGCTTGATGTTGGGGTTGCTTTTACCTAGCCACTTCTGCACGATTTCGTCACCGGTGGTGGCGCTCTGGACCCCAACTTTCATGTTCTTCAGATCTGCGAAATTGGTGACCTTGGAGTTCTTCGGTACCACGATCAGTTGGTTGGCTTCGAAGTAAGGATCAGAGAAGTCGACGGTCTTCTTGCGCTCATCGGTAATCGTGATAGCCGATGCCAACAGATCGCGATCGCCCTGGGCCAAGAAATTAAAGATGCCTTCGAACGGCGTGTTGACGAATTTACTCTTGAAGCCACCCTTTTCAGCGATCGCATTCATTATGTCGACGTCGAAGCCGACGATTTCCTTTTGTTCGTTTTGATACTCGAAAGGCGCAAAAGTCGCTTCCGCGCCGACCATATATACGATTTGCTGCGACGCGGCCGCGGTTTTAGGCTCTTGCTTGCCGCATGCTGTGAGCAACAACGCAGCCGAAAGTGCGCACAGCCCAAGATTGAAAATTCGCTTCATTGCGTCTCTCCTAAAAATTCAGAATCAGATCGGTAAGGTGTATTACTTCACATCTTCAGAGGAAAAAAATCGAATACCAATATAATATTATCAATTTTATAGTTTTTTTTGAAATAATTTATTGTTCCAAGTTCATCTTAGAGCCTGTTCGAAATCTTT
>DCSW01000047.1 GCA_002325825.1 Collimonas sp. UBA1456 | reverse complement strand
ACTTTTAATGCGCCATTCATGGCCTGTCCAAGTGCACTTTCCGGTACATTAGTCACGTGACTTTTATAGGCGTGTGTTGTCCGAATATCATATCAATAAACTGCCAGTGCGCTTGGTGTATGCGAGCCGGCGACTCTTATCGGCCAAAGTGCGCAGTTTTGTCGACTTCATAATATTGACGTAATTTTATCATTCTGATTGCGATCCATGGCTGGTATCTTGATGGCTTGTGGTGCAGCGTTTAAGAAGCGCCGCAGAGGCTCCGGCGGGCAAGTTTTTTCTGAACTACGAAACGCTGTGCCTCAGGTCTGAAGATCTGTCAAGCGCCGCAATAAATTTCCATCTTGTTGCCAATGGCGTCGTTCGCTGCTGCCATGCGCTTCGGCCAGCAGTTCATCCGGGTGCTTGGTCATCTGCGCTTGCAGGACTCTCTCCGCTAGGCGCAGATCCATTTCAACCGGGCCCAGGAACGCCACCACGTCGCCACGCTGAATCAAAAGAGTCGGGAAATTGTCGACGTCCAGATCACCGATCAGATCGGCCTGATCTTCGATATCGATCCAAGCGAACTGTACCTGCGGATGGCGTTGCGCCAGCATCTTGAAATTCTCGCCATATTTGCGACAACTGCCGCACCAGGCAGCGCATAGGCAAGCCACAATCCAGCCATCGATCGCCAGGATATCGGACAGTTTGTGGCGATTATCGTTGTCGAGAGTAAGGATCTGCATGCGAGATATTTTATAGCGAGTGCGATCGATTCTGCTCGGATACCGGTCGTGCGCCGGATTTTTCATTGATTTCCACGCAATTCGTCCCGTGAATCCGGTTGCCGATAGCCGAAGCTCCCTCCGGCGCGGTAAAATACCCACCATGCAGACCATTCTTGCTATTGAAACATCTACCGAACTGGCGTCCGTCGCGATCCTGCGCGATGGCCAAATTATTATCCGTGAAACTACGGGGGCGCAGACTCACTCGCAGTCCATTCTGCCTACGGTGCAAAGCCTGCTGGCCGAGGCTGGAATTGGCTTGGCCGATTGCGACGGCTTGGCCTTCGGCGTCGGTCCCGGCTCGTTCACTGGCGTGCGCACTGCCTGCGGTATCATACAGGGCTTAGCTTTTGGCGCTGACCTGCCTGTATTGCCCGTGGTGACGCTGCAGGCCATGGCCCAGGCCTGCCACGAGTTGAACGGCGGCGACGCAATGCTGGCGATTATGGATGCGCGTATGGGCGAGGTCTATTGGGCCCAATATCGCTTTGATGGTGTGCTCTGGCAGGAAGTCGTCGCACCGACCTTGTCGGCGCCGGAGCAGGTATTGCCGGTTGCGGGCGATACGTTGTTGCTGCAGGCCTGCGGCAATGGCTTGTTAGCTTATGCGCCGGCATTCGCCGCCACATCCTACGCTGCGGCAGGCTTGCCGGCCATCATGCCGCATGCACGTCAGATAGCAGTGTTGGGGGGCGTTGCGTTGGCCCAGGGACGTGGCCTTGATGCAATCGAGGCGCAGCCGTTATACCTGCGTAATAAGGTTGCGCTGACTAGCGCCGAGAGGGCGGCTAAGATGAGCTCATGAGAGCCGATTTACAAACGCCAGCAATGCAAGAAATGTCAGCATCATTATTACATTCACTTTCCTTTGCCGCCATGCAGATGAATGATCTGGATGAGGTATTGGTGATCGAAAATCGTGTGTATTCGCACCCGTGGACCCATGGAAATTTTGTTGACTCGATTCGCAGCGGCCATCAATGCTGGGTATTGCGCGATGCTGGCTCGGTATTGCTGGGCTATTTTCTCATGATGGCGGTTGTCGATGAGGGGCATTTGCTGAACATCAGCGTACATGGCGATATTCATCGGCGCGGCATCGGAAAAATGTTATTGGATCAAGTTTGCATGGTGGCGCAGCAGTTGCAGATGCAATCGATATTGCTTGAAGTGCGGCCTTCGAACACGCGGGCGATTGCGATTTACCAGCGTTATGGTTTTACCGAGATTGGCCGGCGTCGCAATTATTATCCGGCCGCAGGAGATCAGCGCGAAGAAGCGATCGTCATGGCGTTGCCGTTATGAGCGACATGAACCGGCGTAGCGCCTTCCTCGATGAAATCGGCCTCGGACCAGTCTGGGTCCGCCGTGATGGCGGCACCGAGTTGCCAGAAATCGTGTTGGATGCCGCCGATGATCTTGCTCCGTCATTGCCCGCCGCAGAGATGCTGGCGGTTGTCGACTCCGCGGTTGCAGCCGGGGTTCAGCTGTTGGCATCTTCAGTCTGGTCCGAGGAAGGTGCCGCGACAGCAATGCCGACCCCGCATATTGCAAGTCAGGCTGCGATTTTGCCACTGGCGATGGACTGGCCGGAATTGCGGCAGACAGTCGCTGGCTGCACCGTTTGCGGCTTGTGTGATGGACGAAAAAATACGGTATTCGGCGTTGGCGACAACCAGGCAAAATGGATGTTCATTGGTGAAGGACCGGGGCACAGCGAGGATATTCAAGGGGAACCGTTTGTCGGACCTGCCGGAAAATTACTCGATAATATGCTAATAGCGATGGGACTCAAGCGTGGCGAAAATGCATATATCGCCAACATTGTGAAATGTCGTCCAACCGACGGCAGCGGTCGTGACCGTCCGCCAACGGCGGACGAAGTGGCGGCCTGCTTGCCGTACTTGCAGCGCCAGATCGAACTGATTCGACCGACGGTCCTGGTTGCTCTCGGCAAGATCGTGGCTTTGTCACTACTCGGGCTGGACCTGGCGACACCGATATCCAAGTTGCGCGGCAGCGTACATCGCTACGCCGATCGTCCACTGATCGTCACTTATCATCCGGCTTATTTGTTGCACCAACTGGCCGACAAGGGCAAGGTCTGGGCCGATTTGTGTCTGGCCATGAGCGCCTATGCACAAGCTGGCTCCTGAGGCAGCTAGCGGCTGCCAGGAAAATTTTCACCGACGCTGGAATCATCTGGTAGACCAGCACGTGCCTGCTCTGATTTGGCTGCTGGATGCCCTGACCTGCTTGATGCCGCTGCTGTGCCGCAAGGGCAACGCAATATCGCTACATATGTCGCTCCTGATCTGGCTGTGTGGGTGGCTCAACTCGATCAAACGTCCGCTAAATTAGCGGCATTACATACCTAGATTGGTCGTCTGCCGTCGACCACGCCTGTATGTCGAAAAACTGATGGCGTTTTACTTTGAACAACGCCAGCTTTTAGTCGCACACAGTGTGCGAGTCAGGACTAGTGGAGGGCGGTCGGGGAGGGGGGTACCTTGCAAGCTGACGATTTTCTTGGCACCAATCTGGCCGATTCGCTGGGCGCCAAAATGCAGAAAATCCTACATCAACAACTGGCGTTGTTACAGCATCCGCCCTCGCAGGTGCACTTGGCCGAGCCGGTCGCAGTGGCGCAGGCGCCGGCGAAGATAGTTGTTGGTCAAGTGCTCAGTTAGGCGGAAGCGCGACTAGCCTTGTCGTAGCATTTTGCAGTTGATGGATCAACGTTGTTGCTGGAGATCTTGTTTCCCGATGGCGCATATGCGCTGGAAAGTCGTCGTAAATTCCTGAACCGTCATCGACAGATTCGAACAGGTAATGTACCAGCCAGTCATAGCGAACCGTTCCGTTGTCACGAGCAGATCGTCATAGGCCTTCCCCACCATTCGATAGAAAGGATGTTTCCCGTGGACTTATACGTCGAAGTACGTCGGGCCGTGATGGTCGATAACAAGAGGTGGCGTGCTGTTGCACGCTACTTCGGCATCTATCGCAATACTGTCAAGAAGATGTTCCAGTTTGCAGCGCCACCCAGTTATTGGCGAACGTCGACCCCGGTTTTTTCGACGCTAGCGGCGCTTGTGGCGATCATCGACGCCACTCTGGAAGCCGACACAGCAAAGTCCATGTGAAACAACGCCATGCGACGGTGCGTATCCGT
>DCSW01000119.1 GCA_002325825.1 Collimonas sp. UBA1456 | reverse complement strand
CCAGGACACTAAGGTCTGCCTCAGCATTTATATTCTTGAAATACCAGATTGGACCATGCATATCTACACAAATCTATTTACGAGCTCCGCGGCGTCGCATATCGGATTGTTTTTCCAGCCACGCACGTGGTTCTGAATTACAAGATTCGAATCGACCGACTTTGGCGATTGCGACAGTCAAGACCAACATCAACCCGAAGCAGGAATTGGCCCTTGCGGCCTAGTCCCTACTTCTAACTTTCTTTAAAAATGGAGGAATTACCCCGACAAATAATCACTCTTTTAATCATTGTATCCGAAACTCAAATTTACTCATTCACCGGGTGCGGTCAGCTATGAAATATGCTCACACTCACACACCACCCAAGTTATTAAACACAATAAAAATAAAATGACACAATTGTTTTTCGCAAGTCATTGAAAAATCTCGTTTTTTTATATATAATTTGATTTTTTGGTTTCGAAAATATTTTAGGAGTAAAAATATGGCACGTGTCTGCCAAGTCACCGGGAAGGGACCGATGGTCGGCAACAATGTTTCCCATGCAAACAACAAGACGAAACGTCGCTTTTTGCCTAACTTGCAAAATCGCCGCATTTTCGTTGAGTCTGAAAATCGCTGGGTCTCCCTGCGCTTGTCCAACGCCGGCCTGCGCGTAATCGACAAAATCGGCATCGATGCCGTGTTGACTGACTTGCGCGCTCGTGGCGAAAAAGTCTAACTAGCGGAACAAAGGAAGAGGAAGAATCATGGCGAAATCAGGCCGCGACAAAATCAAGCTGGAATCGACCGCAGGTACTGGTCACTTCTACACAACGACAAAAAACAAACGTACGACACCGGAAAAAATGTCGATCATAAAATTTGATCCAAAGGTACGCAAACACGTTGAATACAAAGAGACCAAGATCAAGTAATTGACCTCTCTTAAAAAAGCCCCGCACGACAAAATAGTCTGTCCGGGCTTTTTTAATTCTTGTTCATTGCCGCCGCACTACACCACAAAGGCAAGCAACAGCCTCCCCCGCCAACTCAAGGTTGCGTCACTTTCTGCAGTGCCGACAAAAAGCACATCTCAAGGCAAAAAATGGCATCGATCATATCCAAATCCGCCTGGATTGAAGAGCAAGATCTATCAGGAATAACTACGCAAACGTAACGAAAATTCCCGTAGAGATTTGATCCTCGACGCTTCAGCGCGTGCACACCAATCTTGCAATTGATGCAGCAACTGATCACGAGTGAGGTGTGAACGCTCCCAGATTGCACTTAACTCAACCCGCATTTCATGCATGGTTTGCAGCGCTTTGCTGTGCAAGAACAATTCAGTCAACTGCTTCTTTTGCGGCGCTTCCAGCTTGGTCGGCTCACGTTGTAAGAGTTTCTTAGACGACTTCAGAAAGCCGGCACCGAGCTTGGCTTTATCTGTCAAGCGGTCATGCTCTTCGCGCCACGCGCTCTTCAACGATTTTGCATACTTGGCCATCACGTCGTAGCGATTGACGATAACGGACTGCAATGTATCCAAGTCTGGCACCAGTTTGGCGTGATTAAACTTGGGGGCCGGCGCAACCTTCTTGACCTTGGCCAAACCGCAGATTTCCAGAATACGAATATACATCCAGCCGATATCGAACTCATACCATTTCGACGAAAGCTTGGCCGAGGTACCAAAAGTGTGATGGTTGTTGTGCAGCTCTTCGCCGCCAATAATGATACCGAACGGAATAATGTTGGTTGCAGCATCGTTACAATCGTAGTTGCGATAGCCCCAATAGTGACCGATACCGTTGATGATGCCTGCGGCAGTGATCGGGATCCACACCATTTGTATGGCCCAGACAGTGATGCCGATGACGCCAAACAGCATCATATTGATAATCATCATCGCCACGATACCCAGGGAGCTATGCTTGGTATAGAGATTTCTTTCAATCCAGTCGTCAGGCGTGCCACGACCGAATTTTTTCATGGTTTCCAAGTTCTTCGATTCTGCGCGATACAACTCGGCACCTTCCCAGAACACTTTTTTGATACCGCGCGTGACCGGGCTATGCGGATCTTCCTCGGTGTCGCACTTGGCGTGGTGCTTACGATGGATAGAGGTCCACTCTTTCGTCACCATGCCAGTCGTCAGCCACAACCAGAAACGGAAAAAGTGACTTGGGATTACGTGCAGATCAAGGGCACGATGTGCTTGGCAACGATGAAGGTAAATCGTCACCGCGGCAATCGTGATATGCGTGACGACCAGAGTGAACATTACCACCTGCGAAGCGCTGGCTCTTGTAACACCATTCGACAGAAAATCGAGAATTGCATTGAACACTAGTTGTACTCCATGTGTAGAGATTACATGAATGCTTTATTTTACAGTGCAATAAAGGTAAGTTGAACGATAGTTACCGAATATTTACCCGAATGTAGACTTTCATTATACTCTTTTTATTGGACATTTTTTAAATTACTCCGATCTTGGGTGCCGTCTATTTGTAAATCTTGTTGTGAAACGCCACCAAAATTACATTATTGCATTATTTTAATATCCCGTTTTACCTGGGCAATCTTGATTTGCTTGTCTTGCAACACGCGCCAGATAGCCCGATTAACATCAGATAACACATTCAGCCGACCGTTCTCAGGATCGCCAATCCAGAATCCGACCTCTAGCTCTAAGCCGTCCAGACCAATATTCAACAACAAGGCGTGCGGCAATACCTCATGCGAGACACGATTGACGGCAAGCACTGCTTGCTCAAGTAACAACAAAATACTTTCGATATCATCCTGGTAAATGATAGTCACATGGGTCGAGAGACGCACAATGCGGTTGGTCAGTGAGTAATTTTGGACAGAGTTAATCATGAAAATCTCATTCGGCACGACCGTGTCGATTCCGTCCAAACCTTGCAATACTGTATAGCGACTGTTGATCTGCACCACTTTGCCGTAAAAAGTGCCGACCGAGATCATATCGCCGATGGATAGGCTGCGTTCAAGCAGGATCACAAAGCCGGACACATAGCTGCTGGCAATCTTTTGTAAGCCAAGACCGATTGCCACGCCAAGGGCGCCGCCAAATACCGACAACACGGTAAGATCAATCCCGACCAGCGACAGGCTCAGCAGGACCGCGACCAGAACCAGGAATCCCCGCGCCATGCGCGCCACCACGGTACGGATCGACGAATGCATGGTGTTCATGCGCATCAGTCGTTCTTCCAGCGCCGCGCCCGCCCACAACGCGATCACCAGGGTCACTAGGACCGAGACAAGCGCCTGCATGATCGCCAGCAGCGACACCTTGTAGCGGCCGATCGGCAGCACAGTACTATCCAGATAATCGATCAGATCCGGCCACAAATCACTGATGTATAACAACAGTCCGATCCAGACCAGCACGCCGAAAGTCTTTTCAAAAAATAAAAGGAATGTGCCAACGCCGGTATTCCGCGCAAAGATCCGTCGCAGCAGATAAAAAACAAAGCGCATCAGCGCCAGAGATGCAACCAATGGTATAATTAGGCGCAGCAAGTTGACAGGCTGGTGCAGCCTTTGCATTAATAGCTTGAAAAGCAACAGCAGTAGTAAGGTCAAGACCGGGGTCAGTACCTTGGCGAAACTTACTAATCCAATTTGCATAACCTGCTGCTGTACAGCATTGATCCTGAATAAGCGACGCAACCCGCGCGCCAGCAGCCACCCGAGGCAGATGCTCAGCAGCACCAATGCGACCTGTTCAAGCAAGCCAGGCGCCCGCAAATTGGTCAGCAAACTATCGATCAGGTCAGTCAGAATATCTGGCATCAATTGTCTTTATATGGCTAATGCAACGATCCAGTTCACTCACCAAGATCGTGTGTCATTCAAAGATTAAGGAAATACGGCTCAGATTGCTGAGCATGCGCTTGGTTTAAGCACTAAACATGATCCCGTGTAACGCAAAGATCTCCATATCCACCACCTCTATCACCATCAGGCAACAGCCTGACCACGGTCACGGTAGCGGCCTGTGACATCCGGAATAACAACAGATGATACTTCAGCATCTGTTGTTATTCCGCCAGCGCACGAATGTTGCTTTCCCAGAGATACAGCGTATAGGACAGGAGTTTCGACAAGCTTTGCGGCACGATGACATAGAAGACCGCTGCCATTGATACGCAGTACGAATTCGTGCGGAGGCGGACTATTTCCAAACGGCCAGCGGCGATCAGCAGAATGGAAACCCACACCAGTTCAGGAATCGCCCTCAGCACATTGAGTACAGTGCGGGTCGCCGCCCGCGCGACACCGCTATAACGTCCGCCGATGTGTCCGCTTGCTGGCAAGGCCGCCAGTACCAAACCGGCCACCGTGGCTAGCAATGTGCCAACCAGCGACATCGCCAGTATCTCCGCTAAGGTCCCCAAGCGATTTTGTGTAAAAACGGAGTGGATACATCCGGTGGCATCAGTTCATTCATGAGTTCCACGCTGGTAGGTCAGGCTTCGCGCGTCAGTCAATATGTGTCATTTAATCGGCAACGAAATAAAGCTTGCGACCATCAGCGCCAGCAAGGTAACCAACAACAGAATCTTCGAACCGCACATGGTGGGGACAGCCGGCGGCATGACGGAGTTGGTAGAGTCGGCAACTTGCTTCATTCGAGCCTCTGTCTGAGCATTTTGCTGATGCCGACAAAGCCCATCACAATAGGAAACCAGCTCACCAGCAAACTCTGGCAATGCGCCATACAACAATGCCACTGTGGCAGGCACCCGGCGGCCAGCACTGTCGTTACCACACACCGATGCGGCGGCAACGGCAGCATCTGCGGCGACAGAAACGATTGCTTGCGCAGCGAGTAGATCAGCGTGTGCAGCAAGGTGATCTCACCTATCTTGGACGGTCTTATCAGGGTGATCTGTTCGTTCGTCCGGATCATCAGATTCAGGTTGTCCAAGGTGACCGCGCCGCCGGCTGTGGTGCCGACATGGCGTACCGAGAAATGAGTCAACTTGAGAGTCATGCGCTTAACTTCAGATTACTTCAACAGCCCTGCGCTATGCGCCACGACCTCGATTGCCGCGTAATTTTCAGGCTTGGTCGGGATGAAGCGCGTAGCTCTGGATTCATGTCGGAACGGACGCCCCAGCTGTAATCGTAGTAGTCTTGCGCGGTGTAGAGCACACGTACCACTTTGCTGCACACCTTGCCTTCGGCTACCAGTTTTTCCCATACCGAAATATCCAGTACGCCGGCATCCACCTTGCCTCCGGCAACCGCCGCCGCGGTGGCGTCATGCGCGCTGGAAAATGCGATACACTCCAGAGCGACATCGGGATTGATCTTTGCTGCCGCCAGATAAGAGCACGGCATGAAATGACCAGAAGTCAAGGATTCGGCTCCGAACGCGGAATCTTTGCCATTCAGATGGGCTGGTGTATTGATCGATTTATCGATAGTAATGAACACCGAGCAGAATTTCTGGTTTTCTTCACGCTGCACAATTGGAATCACTTTGCTACCGCTACGTATATTAGCCGAAACGAAAATAAAGCCACCGAACAATACCAGGTCGAGCTTGTTGTTCAATAGAACCTCCACAGCCGCAGCGTAATCTGTAACCGGTGTAAATTCGATCTGTACGCCCAGCTTCTTGTCTAGATAACTGCTTAATGACTTTAGCTTACGTTGCAGCTCGGTCGGTAGTGCTTCATCTGTAATGACCGAGACATGCAGTACCTGCTGTGCGTGCGCCGGAGTAAAAATCATCATTGCTGTAAACAACAGTCTAAGTAACGACAACACCTTGGCGACCGGAGTACGAAAAAAACAGAGAGGATAAATAATTACAGCATAGCAATTCCTTTCCTGGTACGTTAATAAGCAACAATCGATCAGATTTGTGCCCACTAACAGTAGCGCGGCAGCACAGGCAACTTCGTGAATATTTATTTGCGCACAAAGACTGCAGCAAAAAAACCGTCGGTCTGATGCTGATGCGGTATCAGCTTCAGGTAATCGCCCATTTCCAGTGCTATCTTTTGCTCGGCCAGTACCTCTTTCATCGGCACCAATGCAAAGTCTTCGTGGCTCGCAAGGAATTGCGCAGCAATCGCTTCATTTTCTTCATCAAGTAAACTGCAGGTGCCATATACCAGGCGACCGCCGGATTTCACCAGCCGCGCCGCGCTCGCCAAAATAGCAATTTGTTTGACGTTCATTTCGGCAATCGCTTTAGGAGTCTGGCGCCATTTGACGTCAGGATTACGACGCAAAGTACCTAGACCGCTGCAGGGTGCATCCACCAGCACGCGATCGATCTTGCCCGTCAGGCGCTTTACCTTGCCGTCGTTCTCATGCGCGATCAGCACCGGATGGATGTTCGACAAACCACTACGCGCCATGCGCGGCTTCAGTTTTGCCAAGCGCTTATCGGACACGTCGAACGCATATAAACGACCGGTGTTACGCATGATGGCGCCCAGCGCCAGTGTCTTGCCGCCGGCGCCGGCACAAAAATCGACCACCATCTCGCCGCGCTTGGCGCCGACGATTTGCGCCAACAACTGGCTGCCTTCATCCTGCACTTCGATGGTGCCGCTCTTAAACAGAGGCAGGTTTTGCAATGCCGGCTTCTTGATCATCCGCAAACCCAGCAGCGCGTAGGGTGTCGGTTCGCACAGAATCGGTGCTTCCGCCAGCATCGCTACGACTTCTTCACGATTGGCCTTGAGCGAATTGACACGCAGATCCAGCGGCGCCAGTTGGTTCATCGCATTCGCCAATTGCAGCGCAGCGGCTTCGCCATCGCGGGCGACCAGCTTATCGAACAACCATTGCGGCAGATTCGAGCGGATCAGCGCCGGCATCAGGCTGCGATCAACTTCATCGATACGAGTCAGCCATTCGGTTTCCTCATCTGACAAACCACCCAAGGACTCAATGCCCACCGCATCTACCAGGCCAAGCAAGGTCATGCGGCGCATGATTGGACCGTTGCCGGATTCAGCGAAACTGGTATAGATCGATTTGTTGCGCAACAAGCCGTAGACCGCTTCGGCGATCACGCCGCGCTCGCGCGAACCGAGCTTCGGATGGTCGCGGAAATAACGCGACAAGGTACCGTCGGCAGGACCAGTAAAACGTAAGATTTCGCGCAGGACTCCTTCGGTGTGACCGATGATTGCTGGAGGCAATCTCATTGTGGTTCTTTCATAAAGATCTATTAGTGGGACTATTGCCCGGGTCGCCGCAGTAGCGACGCCCTGTTCGAATCTGTTCCAAATCTTATTGCGAGATCGTGATCGTCGTGCACTCGGAGTTCAACAGACGCATAGATGGGAAAATCTGTACCAGATCCCGCGCTGATAAGCTCTGTCCGGATCGCACCAGGATTAACGCTGACGCACGCGTCCATCTTCAATGCTGAGCCTGCCTTCAACAAACCAGCGTACCGCACGCGGATAAATCTGATGCTCTTCAACCAGTACGCGCTGCTCAAGCGACTGTTCGGTATCATCATCCAGCACCGGTACAACGGCTTGCGCCACGATCGGACCGTGATCCAACGTGGCGGTGACGAAATGTACGGTCGCCCCATGCACCTTGACTCCGGCCGCCAACGCCTGCCGATGCGTTGCCATGCCTGAAAAGCTAGGCAACAGTGACGGATGTATATTGAGCATGCGTCCAGCATAATGCTGGACAAAGGATGTCGTCAGAATACGCATGAATCCAGCCAGAACGACCAAATCCGGCGTAAAACTATCAATCACGACGCGCAGCGCAGCGTCAAACTGTTCGCGATCGGGGTAGTCTTTATTAGGCACGACAGCCGTTGTAATTCCATGGCTAATGGCAAACTTCAAACCTTCAGCGTCGGCGCGATTGCTAACCACGGCGGCGATGCTGGCGGGCCATTGCTCGGCTTTGGCAGTGCGGAAAATAGCTTCCATATTGCTGCCACGTCCGGAGATCAGTATAACAATGCTTCTCATGGAACGCATTGTACCCGTTACAACGCCATTTTTGCGTAAATCCCACGGCAAAATGTTGCGACAGGCGTCGGACACTTCCCAGTTTAGCAATAACAAATCAAAGTAACCTGATACGGCAGGATGCAAAACGCAGGTATAAAGTAAGAGTGACTTAGTTAAGCGCTACTTAAAAATGTTACAAATTTTGTAAAAGTTACTTAATGATTACTCAATACTACCGGCCGCTCTGCCAAGGCCCGCCGACATTGTGCTCTTGCTACTGAAATGAATAGAAAACGCGAAAAGAAATCTTTTTTCCAGACCAAAAATCGGCACTATCACGAAATACATCAAGCAATATTTCGCGTGCTTCACGGTCAAACTTTGGAGTGTTCGGCAATTGTTCAATGACGACGACGAAACCTGGTTGCGGACCAGCCTGGTAGGCTAGATCTGTCAAACAATTTTTCAAGGCGTCAAAATTCTTGCCGAAATGCCTGGGACAATGAAAAGCCTGGGCAATATTGGCCAACACCTGCTGTTTAGTCGTCGCTTCCGCACAGTATGCATACAGGAAGTGCTGTCCGAGATGCGCAGCTTCCGTCTGCAAATCGGTAACACGGAAGGCGCGGATGGACTGCACTACATTTGACGGTACGGTTTTAAACAAACTCATGTTTCCCCTCAGCTAGAGCAATGATGCATTGCTGTTATTTTTAAAAACTCGCACGATTCGTACCAGCTTAGGCCGTCTAGCGGCAAGACGCAGCACCAACTCCGATATCTTCGCCACCCCTGGATGCACCTGAAAGGCTGATAATAATTATCAGTGTAGCAATACTTCTCATAAGTTTTTGGGGTTGCAGTCAGCAATGATGCGACGCGCGCCATGATTGCTCGCACGTAGCTCCCTGACCCTTGAACTCGTGATAATTATCCACGCCGCTGCCGTGGAAATACTCCCTCGTAATTACCAAATACGACACCATTTTTGGCATACAGAAACGAGCCGCCTTGCTTGATCAGATTCAAGGTAATCTGCGCTTCCTACAGCAGTAGCCTGACCGGAACGATATCCTGCGGCGAAGATTCCCGAGCATGGACCTGGAAAGAAAGCAACAAACCAAGCAGAAGCAGCAACCAGTTACGCATCATGGGGGGCAATTACATCCGAATTTATGATAGAGGAACCAGCGTTGAGTTTCGTAACTTTTCATTACTTTAATAGTATCCGCAAGTATCTTATCTGATAGCGTAGCGTAGCGTGTTGCTGAAAACGAATCAACCCGTATCATTCCGAGCTTCCCCAGTGTTACAATATTTGACAAAATTGCCAGAAAAATTGGCCCAAAAAACTACTTCCAAGTGCGATCTGCAACGAAATTTACTACCTCCTCACGACGCTCCATGGTATCCTTCTGCACGATGCGGATCAACCCGCGCGTTGTAGCCGGACTCGAACAGAAAATATGAAGCCAAGCCGCTGTTGCGGTTTTCAGGCGAGCCAAAATTGCCAAACAACGTGCGGATTGGCAACGGCAAGCTGGCGCTGCTACTCAGTCAGGGAAGACAGCATATCCCAAAAAATACTGGATAGTGCGTGGCTAGCGATTTGTACCAGGCCTTGGATAGCGGAGCAAACGACGGCGCATTTGATAGCACTTCCTGGCGGCGGCTCGCGCCGATCACCAGCACTTTGCTAACGCCGAGGTGAATCGCCGGTAAAATTGGCGCCAACTGGCACATCGAACCGTCGCCGAAAAACTCACGGCGGCCATCACAATAAATCAAAATCGCTGGCAACGCCAACAAATGACCGACGCCGATCTTGTCACGCACGGCGCGGCACTAGCTGCGTGTCCAGCCCTGGATTTAAGTTCAGTTGCGCTTTGATATAGGTAATATGCTGACCCCGTCGCTATACGACGACGCGGTGATCGCAAGCGCGCACCGGAACGCAGCACATCCAGAGAATCGGCATGATACACTTACTAGACTGCAAAATGTTGCCAGACTCCCATCAGTTTCTATATGCCAGGACCGAAATTATCGGCCCGTCGAGCCAGCACGCCGACCTAGTATGCCGCACGCGCGCCGCAGCCGGTTAGGATAAGGCCAGTTTTTTGTTGTGTCCCCATGGTCGACTGAATTAATAGGCTGAGCCGGCATTGTGGCAAAAACCGAGTACAAAAAAAGATAAAAGCGTAAACCTTGGACGTCATCATCATGCCGCAAAAGG
The DNA here is from genome assembly GCA_002325825.1 of Collimonas sp. UBA1456. Lineage (GTDB taxonomy): Bacteria > Pseudomonadota > Gammaproteobacteria > Burkholderiales > Burkholderiaceae_D > Collimonas. The sequence goes on along the minus strand of DCSW01000119.1, from coordinate 1,270 downwards.
CCGCCCCACCCTACTGATATGCGCAGCGCTGCCGACGATAGAGGATCGCCGGTGCTATCGTGTGGAAACCGCTCAAGATGATCTTCGCACCACTTCTTGCTCTGGCTGCAGCGACGATGGCGGTGAGCGCCGCCACTACTGACAACAACGAAGGGACGATCATTTCCTTGATCGCAGACGAAGTCAGCATGTCTACCGCCTTGTTGTATTCGGACTTGCCGCGGCCGACTGCCTCCATCGCCATCGCCCCAAACAGGTACAGAATCAGGCCGCCAATAAACAGACCGACAGTCACCGGCGTAATTCGAAAAATCGAATACTGTACTCTTGCCGACCGAATCCAACGCATCCGTATAATCGGCAAACAAGACCAGCTAAACCGATGATATAGCCTTTGGTGACGGCCTTGGTGGTATTACCAATCGCATCGAGCGGATCGCCAATGACACGCACCGAATCAGGCAATCCCGATATTTCGGCGATACCGCCGGCATTGTCAGTAATCGGACCGTAGGCATCCAGCGCCACGATGGTGCCGGCCTGATGCCGGCCATCGACAGCATTGATGTGACAGTGATCGCGATGCCGTAACAAGCCGCCCAGCCAGTAAGACGTCAGAATCGCGACGCATAAGGCTAACACCGGATAAGCCGTCGTCTTCATCGATACGCCCGGGCCAGCAATGCTGTTGGTGCTGTGAACGGTGGTAGAGGCTTACGCAATGTGGCGTACTGACTTGAAATCAGTACCGGTGTGATACGCGGTGATGTACACAATCAGGCCAGTCAACACGATGTCGATCAGACTCAGGATCGCAGCCAACCACATACGTCGTGAACAGGCCTGCCACCATGCCAGCTCAGTCACCAACATTATCACCGCTGGATTGCGCGAGTCGTCCTCTGGAATTCCGGCTTCTACCTAGCCCACCAGATCGACGCAGACATCGGCGCCTTTGGTAGAGATACCACCACCGAGACGAGCGGAAATCGAGATCAACAAAGCGCCGAAGGCGAGCCAGATCAACGGCTGGATGATGTAATGTAGCGCCCCCAAAAAAAGCGCAGAAAACGATACCAGCCACAAAAAAACAGTGTCACACCCAGCAAACCCAGACCGACCACCAGCATGCCGGTGATGGCGCTACCGCGAAACGCGACATCGAGCGCCAGTGCCATACCCTCAGAGCCTACTCGGAATCTTCTGAAAATGTGTTCGATATTTCGTAGATTTGGCGGATGAATAGAAAAACCTACTGCAGCGATGTAAG
>DCSW01000100.1 GCA_002325825.1 Collimonas sp. UBA1456 | reverse complement strand
TTTGGCGGCTATTTTGCATAGCCTATATTGCCACAAAATTCTTGTCGCAACACAACCCGGCCAGTTTCATGCGCCGCTAGTGCAGACTTTCGATACTGAAATGGCGCGCGACTACCGGGGCATTGCCTGCCAGCCAATCAACCAATAATTGTTCGGCGCGTGCGATCACCTGGCCGATCGACCAGAGCGTATCTTTCATGGCAAGCCTAAATTAGGGTCTAATCGTCAGCATGTGGCCTATAAAATTACCTTCTCAGCAAAATATGTCAGATGCATCGCCAAAAACCATTGCGATCGTCGGCAAATACTTTGCTGTTGGCATTTCCGAATCGCTGATCGAAATCAGCGGATTTTTACAAAGCCGCGGCCATCACGTCGTGCTCGAAGCAGAGACTGCGAAAAATGTCGACATAGTCGGCATACCGGCGATGACGCCGGCGCAGATCGGCGAGCAGGCCGATGCCGCGATCATTGTCGGCGGTGACGGCACCATGTTAGGTATCGCCCGTCAATTGGCGCCCTACTATGTGCCGCTGATCGGGATTAACCAGGGCCGCCTCGGCTTCATTACCGATATTTCGCTGGAACGGATGTTGCCGGTGCTAGCGGATATGCTTGATGGCATGGTCGAATCGGAACGGCGTAGCCTGTTGCAGGGTGTGGTGATGCGCGACGACCAGCAGATTTTCAGTGCGTTGGCATTCAATGATGTGGTGGTCTCGCGCGGCGCCGCTTCCGGCATGGTCGAGTTAATGGTCGAGGTGGATAGCCACTTTATGTATAACCAGCGCTCCGACGGCCTGATCGTCGCCACCCCGACCGGCTCGACTGCGTACGCGCTGTCGGCAGGCGGGCCGTTGCTGCATCCGTCGCTGGGCGGCATGGTGCTGGTGCCGATTGCGCCGCATGCGTTGTCGAACCGGCCGATCGTGATTCCAGACAGCAGCGAAATCGTGATTGAGATCGTCAACGGTCGCGATGTCATCGTCAATTTCGACATGCAATCGCTGGCCAGTCTGCAGTACGGTGATCGTATACTTGTGCGGCGCTCCGAGCATACGATCACTTTCTTGCATCCGGCCGGCTGGAGCTATTACGACACCTTGCGACAAAAATTGCACTGGAACGAGTATCCGTCGGCCGAAGGGAAGCTGAAATAAAGATTAAGGTCATCGATTAAGTCAATCCTATCCTAAATATGCTGTTGATGACGCCGCAGTTGCTTGGTGTCGTATTTTATTTTCAATCCTCGCACCCATTATTTAAGTCATTTCCAAATTTCTATGCTACGTACACTTTCTATCCGCGATTTTGTCATTGTCGATGCCATCGAACTCGAGTTCGCCGCCGGCTTTACCGTTTTTACCGGCGAAACCGGCGCCGGTAAATCGATCCTGATTGATGCCCTGGCGTTGGCGCTGGGCGGTCGCGGCGATGCCGGTGTTGTGCGCGAAGGTGCGGCCAAGGCTGACGTGATCGCCGAGTTTGTGCTTGACAACGGTACGACGGACCAGGTTAACGCCTGGCTGCTGCACAATGAATTCAGTAGCGATGAGGGCGTGATTCTGATGCGCCGCGTGATCGATAATGCCGGCCGATCCAGGGCGTTTATCAACGGCGTAGCGGCGACTGCCGGGCAACTGCGCGAACTGGGCGAGATGTTGGTCGATATCAACGGCCAACATGCGCATCAGTCGCTGCTGAGGAACGATGCCCAACGCTTACTGCTGGATGGTCAGGCTGGTTTGCAGAACGATTTGCTGGCGGTGGCTGCGGCCTTCAAAAGCTGGCGTTCGCTGGCGCGCCAACATGAGGAATTCGAAACCAACGCCAAGAATGTATTGCTGGAACGTGAACGGCTCGAATGGCAGCTCGGCGAGCTGGAAAAGCTGGCGGTCAAGGCCGGCGAATGGGATGATATTACCAACGAGCACAGCCGCCTGTCGCATGCCGCCAGCCTGATCGAAGGCGCGCAGGAAGCACTCAACATAATTTCAGAAAACGACACCAACGACACGCCGCCGATGATCTCGCAACTGTCGGCGCTGAACCAGAAGATCGGCAAGCTGGTCGCTGTCGACAGCAGCCTCAAGCCAGTGCTGGAAGCGCTGGAGCCGGCGCACATTCAGTTACAAGAAGCGGTCTACGCGTTAAAGGATTATCTGAGCCGAGTCGAACTCGATCCGGCTCGTTTGCATCAGGTCGAGGCCCGTATGGAGGCGATTCATTCAGTTGGCCGCAAATTCCGTCTGGCGCCGGACGAGCTGCTACAGAAACTGGAGTCGCTACCGATGCAATTGCGGCAACTGGCTGATGCCAGTGACCTCGACGCCTTGCGGGCACAGGAAGAAAAGTTAAAATCGGCATATCTGGAGCTGGCGCAAAAGTTGTCGAAGGCGCGCGCCAAAGCGGCTGGCACGTTGAGTGCAGCAGTGACCACGGTGATGCAGGATCTGAGCATGAGTGGCAGTCGTTTTACGGTAGTACTGAACCCATGCGAGCCGACCAGACATGGTGTCGAGAAAGTCGAATTCTTGGTCGCCGGCCATGCCGGCGTGGCGCCGCGCGCTCTGACGAAAGTGGCGTCCGGAGGGGAGTTGGCGCGGATTGCGTTGGCAATTTCAGTGATTACCTTAAGTCCAACGGTAACCCCGACCCTGATTTTCGATGAGGTTGACAGCGGTATCGGCGGTGGCGTAGCGGAAGTGGTCGGACGCTTATTGAAGCGGCTCGGACAGAATCGCCAGGTGCTGTGCGTGACACACTTGCCACAGGTAGCCAGTCAGGCTAACCAGCATTTTCAGGTCAGCAAACAAAGCCGGGGCAACAAGACCATATCGGCGATCGATGGACTCGACGCCAAGAGCCGCGTTGAAGAAATCGCACGCATGCTTGGCGGGTTAGAAATTACTGCGACGACTCGCAAGCATGCGTGCGAGTTGCTGAAATTATAAAATTGCAAACATTTGGAACAGAGTTCAAGAGCCGCCATAGCGTAACGAATTATTCGGTTCTGTTGCAATAGAGGTGGCTGNNAGTTTATTTGATTAGAAAGCTAGTCCATAGAATTAATCTGCTGAGGAGACATAGTTTGGCTGTTGGGCGCCACCCTGCCATTTTTTTATCATGTGCATGGTCCTCGATATCGGCGATAATGATTCTGGGGTTGTGTTGCGACAAGAATCTTGTGGCAA
>DCSW01000096.1 GCA_002325825.1 Collimonas sp. UBA1456 | reverse complement strand
ACACGTTTAACGCGCCATTTGGTATATCTTCATTCCGGCACAGCAGGGCGCCGCCGACAAACAGCCAGAGCAGATACCACCAGAATGAGCGGATTTGCCAGTTATGGTGGCTGTAGACGAAGCTGCCTGCCGCATCCTGGCGCTTGAGGTAGTTTGATGATCCATGGAATCCAGGATAGCGCCCCAGTCAGTACAGCAGATCGGCGACGCGACCAAGATACGACCACCAGGCAAGATTTTTGGGCATATTACAGCTTGTTATCGAAAACCAGTTCTTGTTTTTGTATCATGGTCATCCTTCGAGTTTAAGGCCGGCGCAATTGCAACGCAGCTTACGCCAATATAGACAAGATGCCATCCAAACCGACAAAATTTAAGGCCACGCTTGCTTGCGCACGCACCACTGGCTTGGCGCGGAAAGCTACCGCAAGACCGGCGATCTTCATCATGTTGAGATCATTGGCGCCGTCGCCAATGACGATCGCCTGGCTCGGGGCGATGTCCAATTCAGCACAGACGCGTTCGACAGCATTTCTTTTTTCATCGGCATTGACGATGCCGCCAACTACCTTTCCGGTCAGCTTGCCGTCGACGATTTCCAGCACATTGGAATGGGTGTAATCCAGCCCCAGCCTGTCCTTCATGCGGTCGGTAAAGAAGGTGAAACCGCCCGACACCAGTAACGTCCTGATGCAGGCCTGCTGGATGGCCGCCAGCATCGGCTCCGCGCCCGGCGACAGCTGCAGTCGTTCATCATAGACGCGTTGTAGTGCGGAGGCGTCCAGGCCCTTGAGCAAGGCCACGCGGCGGGTCAGACTTTCATTGAATTCCAGTTCGCCGCGCATCGCCGCTTCAGTAATCGCCGTAACTTGCGGCTTGAGGCCTTGCATGTCGGCGATTTCGTCGATGCATTCGATGGTGATCAGGGTCGAGTCCATATCCATTGCTAGTAACTTGAAATCGCCTAGCTTGAGGTTCGACGGTTGTAGCGCATAATCAACGCCGACGCTGAAACAGGCAGCACTGAGTTGCATCTCCTGCGCATCGTCAAGGGTAACGTTATCGCAGCGCCATGCATGGCGACCGGCATCGCCGATATCAGTAACGCTTGCGCCGATCAGTGTGGAAATGTGCTTAATAGCGCCATGTTCTGCGTTCAGGCTTTGCAGGGTCAGTTTCATGTTTCGGGTGCGTTAATATGCTGTGAAAGATTGAATCATAAGGCCGGTGTAGTCAGCTTATCCCGCCAGTGCCTTGATCGTCGATTTGACCTGCACCAGGCGTGCCGCTAGATCAGGCATGTCGGCGGTAATGCGTAGCTTGTCCTGGCCGTTCAGTTTGATATTCCGATTTTTTTGCATCAGCTCGATGATAAGCATAGCGTCGATCGGCGGGTTCGGCACGAATTGCAGCAGCACAGAATCGGAGTGCGCATTGATCTTGACGATGCCGATCGATTTAGCCGAAATCCGCAACCTGTGCGTTTCGATCAACGCCTTGACCGGGTCCGGCAGCTTGCCGAAGCGGTCGATCAGTTCCTCTTGCAAGTCGTCGATTTTGCCCTGTTCGTTGCAATTCGCCAGGCGCTTGTAAATCGACAGTCGTTCTTGTACGTCGCCGCAGTAATCACTCGGCAGCAATGCCGGCACATGCAGATTAATTTCGGTGGTGGTCGATAGCGGTGAGGCCAGGTCCGGTTCCTTGCCGTTCTTCAGCGAGCGCACCGCTTCATTAAGCATTTCGGAATACAACTGGAAGCCGATCTTGTGCATTTCGCCGGACTGGTTATCGCCAAGTACCTCACCGGCACCGCGAATTTCCAGGTCGTGCATGGCCAAGTAAAAGCCGCTACCGAGTTCTTCCATCTGCTGGATTGCATCCAGGCGGCGCTGCGCTAGTTTAGTCAAGCCTTGTACATCATTCACTAGTAAATAAGCGTAGGCCTGATGATGCGAACGGCCGACCCGGCCACGCAACTGGTGCAACTGCGCCAGACCGAACTTGTCGGCGTGGTGCATGATGATGGTGTTGGCGGTTGGTACATCGATGCCAGTTTCGATAATTGTTGTGCACAATAGAATGTTGAAGCGCTGCGCGACGAAATCGCGCATCACTTTTTCCAGATCTCGCTCATGCATCTGGCCATGGGCGATGCCGATACGGGCCTCCGGTAGTAGCGCTTCCAGCAGCACTTTGCGGTTCTGGATAGTATCGACTTCGTTGTGAAGGAAGTAGACTTGGCCGCCGCGTTTCAATTCACGTAGGCAAGCTTCGCGGATGGTTGATTCGCTTTCGCTGCGGATGAAAGTCTTGATCGCTAGTCTCTTTTGCGGCGCGGTGGCGATGATCGAGAATTCGCGTAAGCCTTCTAGCGCCATGCCCAAAGTGCGCGGGATCGGCGTTGCCGTGAGCGTTAGCACGTCGACCTCCGAGCGCAAGGCCTTCAGAACCTCTTTCTGCCGCACGCCGAAACGATGTTCTTCGTCGATAATGATCAATCCCAAGCGCGAAAACTTGATATCGTTGCATAGCAATTTATGCGTGCCGATGACGATATCGAGCGTGCCGTCAGCCATACCCTTGACGGCTTGCTTAACTTCCTTACTGCTACGGAAACGCGACAGCTCGGCGATTTTCACCGGCCATTCGGCAAAGCGATCAGCGAAGGTTTGCGCATGCTGTTCTGCCAGCAGGGTGGTCGGCGCCAGGATCGCCACCTGTTTGCCGCCTAGTACCGCAACGAACGCTGCGCGTAAGGCAACTTCGGTCTTACCGAAACCGACATCGCCGCAGATCAAACGATCCATTGGCTTGTCGCTAGTCATGTCCTTGATCACAGCATTGATGGCGGCGGCCTGATCGGTGGTTTCTTCAAATCCGAAGCTTTCAGCGAAGGCTTCGTAAACGTGTTCCGAATATTCGAATGCATGACCTTGCCGTACCATGCGGCGCGCATACAGATTCAAAAGTTCAGCGGCGGTGTCGCGCACCTGTTGCGCAGCTTTGCGTTTGACGTTTTCCCATTGGCCGGAGCCGAGCATATGCAGTGGCGCATCTTCCGGCGAGGCGCCGGAGTAACGCGAAATCACATGCAGTTGCGACACCGGCACATACAGTTTGGTGTCCTTGGCATATTTCAGGTGCAGGAATTCGGTCTCGCCTTCACCCAGATCCATGTTGAGCAAACCAATGTAACGACCAATGCCGTGGTTGACGTGCACCACCGGATCGCCGATCTCCAGCTCAGATAGGTCGCGTACTATCGACTCGATCTGGGCTGCGCCTTCTTGTTTCTTTTTGCCGATGTGACGGCCGGAATCGGCGTACAACTCGGTTTCAGTGATGAAGGTAAATTGCGGCAGTTCGAAGCCGGCATGCAGCGGCGCCACGCCTAGCATCAGTTTTTCGCTGGAGATGATGAAGTCGGCATAGCCTTCGCATAGCGCAAGCGGTAAATTGTATTCGTTGAAATATTGCTGCAAGGTTTCGCGGCGGCCGTTCGATTCGGCGCAAATCATCACGCGGCGATCTGTCTGTAGCAGGTACGAGCGCAGATTGCTCAGCGGATCGTCGATGCGGCGGTTGACGGTGATGTTGGGTATCGGCGCCGACAGTTCCGATGCGGTGTCGCCTTGTTTGATGACCCAGCGGCCAAACGGTTTGACTTGACCGAAGAATAATTCGTCGGTCAGGAACAGTGCTTCCGGCCATAGCAACGGCCGCTCGCGGTCCATTCTAAGGAATTTGTAGCGCGATTGTGTGTCGCTCCAGAAGCGCTGGATGGCGCCTTCGATGTCGCCAACCAGCGCGAACATGGCGCTCTGTGGCAAATAGTCGAACAGCGTCGCGGTGGCGTCGAAGAACAGCGGCAGGTAATACTCGATGCCGGCCGAAGCGATGCCGCTGCCGATATCTTTATACACCGTCGAACGTGACGGATCGCCTTCGAATACTTCGCGCCAGCGGCTGCGGAACGCCGAGCGTGCCGCCTTGTCCATCGGAAATTCGCGGCTGGGCAGCAAGCGCACTTCCTTGACCTGGTACCGTGAGCGCTGAGTGTCGGTGTCGAAGGTGCGAATGGTTTCGATGGTATCGCCGAACAGATCGAGCCGGTAAGGCAACACCGAGCCCATCGGAAAAATATCGATCAGGCTGCCGCGCACCGAATACTCGCCAGGCGACATGACTTGGTTGACGTGGCTGTAGCCGGCCAGTGTCAGCTGCGATTTCAGGCGTGCTTCGTCGAGCGTCTCGCCTTGTTTGAAAAAAAAGGTGTAGCCAACCAAGAAAGATGGCGGCGCCATCTTCACTAGCGCGGTAGTGGCAGGCACCAGTAGCACGTCACATAGATCGTTCTGCACCTCGTATAGGGTCGCCAGGCGCTCCGACACTAGGTCCTGATGCGGTGAGAGGGTATCGTAGGGTAGCGTTTCCCAGTCGGGCAGCAGATGGCAGCGCAGGCCATGTTTCTGGCCGTCGGCCTGGGGGGCTTTGAACCAAGGTATTTCCGAGCGCAGCCGCTGGCCGTCGGCGGCATCCGCAACGACCACTACCAGCATTCGCTGTCGCATCTTCAGCGCCAGCGCAGCTTGTGCCAGCGCAAATGCATCGGACGAACCATGTGCCGCCGGTATTGCGAAACGTGCAGCTGGCTTAGGCAACAATTTTTCTAGATCGAAGGACATTAGGACCTGTCTAATATATTACAGCGCAAACCACGGCGCATGCCTGCTCGCGGGCTTATTGTGCAAGCGTTGCCGGGCGCAGCAGGATATGACCAAAAAAGCATCAATACAACTGATTTTAAAGTTAAAATCTAGAACAACATTATAAACTACGGACCAAATTGTCAATTTTCATCTGCCCGACCGGCGAAGTGTAAAGCGCGTAGCCCAGGGTGATCGAATAGAATGTTGTCGCAAACAATCCCCCCAATTTTTGTTGAGCATTGATGATATTTCTTCAGCATTGCCAACCAGTCGAGCATATATGAATCCTCCGCGTTATTTCGGCCTGATTCCTGCCGCCGGCATCGGTGCGCGGCTCGGTGCGGGTATTCCAAAACAATACATGTCGCTGGCCGGCAAGCCTATGTTGGCGCATGTGCTGGATACGTTCGCTGCCGCCGCCGCCATTGCTCATACCTTTGTCGTGATCAGTGCCGACGATGGTTATATTCAGAATCTGGCGGCGGCCACTGCGCCGCAGTGGAATGGACGTACCACGATGCTGTTTCGTGGCGGCGAGAATCGGCATGCATCGGTGCTGAACGGCCTACAGGCGATCCGCGCACAGGTTGACGACGACGACTGGATGCTGGTTCACGATGCGGCGCGGCCGGGATTGACCAGCGCCTTGATAGAGCAGTTGATTCAGACTTTGCAGGACGATGCGGTCGGCGGTCTGCTGGCGTTGCCGGTGATCGATACGCTTAAGCGCGGCGATCAGAATGGCAGAGTGGCGCAGACCGTCGACCGCAGCGCTCTGTGGGCTGCACAAACCCCGCAGATGTTCCGTTACGGTCTATTGGTGCAGGCGCTGACGCAGGCCACTGCACTGACCGATGAGGCGGGAGCGATTGAAATGCTGGGCCTGCAGCCGCGCCTGGTCGAGGGTAGCCAGCGCAATTTTAAGGTGACCTTGCCGCACGACGTTGCAGTGGCAGAGATGTTGTTGAGGAGTTGATGTTGCGGGACGTTTTTTAAAGGAAAAATATGAGCAAGCATCTCGGATTTCGTATTGGCCAGGGCTATGATTGCCACGCATTGCAGGTCGGCAGGACATTGATGATCGGCGGCGTGACGATTCCTCATAAGACTGGGTTGCTGGGACATTCCGATGCCGACGTGTTACTACATGCGGTGATTGATGCCTTGTTCGGAGCAGCGGCGTTGGGCGACATCGGCCACCATTTTCCCGATACCGATGCGCAGTTTGCCGCTGCCGATTCCCGCAAGTTGCTGCGCGAGGCGGTGCGCTTGATCGGAGAGGCAGGATTTGCAGTCGGTAATATCGATTCGACCATCATCGCCCAGGCGCCGAAGATGATGCAGCATATTCCGCAAATGGTGCAACACATTGCTGACGATTGCGGTATCGCGACGAATCAGGTCAACGTGAAGGCCAAGACCAATGAAAATCTCGGTTATTTAGGACGGGAAGAGGGTATTGTGGCAGAGGCGGTGGCAATGCTATATCCTTTGCGACTCAGGTGACTCAGGCTGCGCACGGCTAGGCGCTAAACCAGTCTGAGCGCCCAGATCAAGTCTTCAATTGAAATTCGATTTAGGTCGAAAGGCCACCGCCTTTGCGGTTGCTGACGCGCAGTTTGCTGCGATGCTGCTTGACGATCCTATCGTTGCTGCATCATCGCCATCCAGCATGCCCTAATGATGCGAACGCTCGATTACATTATTGAAGACGCTGCTGAGTTCGGTGACGTTATACCATGGCGTGCAGATTGCGTGCAGATTGCGTGCAGATTGGGGGCGATATACGCATGAATCCATACGTCGGCCTGACGTTCAGTCAGTTTGTACGACGCCCCCCTACCAGATCACTGATATTGATTTTTTTAAAAGTGCTGGTGTCGATGGATTTTTTGTGATGCCGGAATTGTACGATGATGCCGCCCATCTGTGCCGGATCTGACTGCATGCCGATGCGAGCATAGTCGGCAAGATTTGCCATTTCTACTTCAAGCAACATGCGCACGTGGCGGCTGTGGTATCCCCCCCATTTTTAAAATTAGCGACTCAGTCTCAAGGGTTGATTCTGCTTCGTGATGATGCTGCCGAGCGTCCTGTTCTTGCGTTCGTGATTGTCAGTCCAGAACAATTTCTTCGTAAATTCCCGAACCTCATTGACGGATTCGAACAGGTAATGTACGGGCCAGTCATAGCGAACCGTTCTGTTGTAACACTCGATATAAGCATTTCAACAAAAGATTATAAAGTGTCACAAGCCTTACAAAAAACATCTTATGATAAATAGTAAAGGAGCTTAGACTTAATTCGTGAAGATGGAATCCTGATTGCTCTCCTGAATTTAAAGAAGACGTGCATATGATGTTGTTTCGGCAAACCGGTATTTGTTTGTTGCTGTTATTGGCGGCTATTGGTGACGCGAATTGCGTCATCAAATTGATCGTACCTGGCACGATATTTATCCAACCCGGCATTAATCTGAAAAAGAATTTAATGTGAAAGTAATGGTATGACTAATAAAAAGCCGGCGATCCAGATCGTCGGTCTTTTATTAGGACTTACTTTGCAATAGTAAATGAGTCGCTATGGAATTGTTGCGCAAAATGGCCATGTGTGGCGCGCTGAAAAATCTTGAGATGTAGACAAGAATAGAAGAAGTTTTAATATTTTTATTGCAACTTCTTTGTAATAGTGGTGCGGCTGGCAGGAATTGAACCCACGACCCCTTGGTTCGTAGCCAAGTACTCTATCCATCTGAGCTACAGCCGCTAAAGTTAAAATTATATCTGAGCTTTGTTTATTTTGGAAGAAAAAATATTTAAACAGTTTATATTTTCTTGCCTCTTGTAGGGTTAAGAGACTTGCTCTGATTTCGATATATAAAATACTCTATTACCCCACAGATACTTCTTTTTAGAAATCTTTATTTTAAAATTCTTGCTATCGCGCGCCTCATGTCAGCATGTCTGAAGCAGTAGTGGTTTGCTTCACTTAGCGGTGGCTTGCGCTCACGTCTGTACAGCCATCGTTGGCGGGTTGCTGCTGGCCGGTTTTGTTTGGACTGTGGATCGTTGATTTTTTCGATGCGATGAAATGTCATCAGTCCTGAGATCCGACCCAACCATTATAAATACTTGCATGGGTAGTGCGTAACATAGGAGTCATAGTCCTGCCTGTGTATGGGCTTAGCATGTCCAGCTTTTGCTAACGCCCCCCCTATTAACCCCTGGTTCGCTCTCGCTTATTTTCTGAGAGCTTCATTTTGAATCTTCTTACAACAGTTGTTATCACTAGTTTGTTGCCTTGCAAAGGCCAGGTTGCAAATGGCCTTCAATCTGATTACGACACTTGCCATCGGCTTGCTGTTTTTCCTGCACGACACGAATTTGTCGCGTGAGGCGGTAGTGCAGGGGCGCTGCATTGGCGTCTGTACCTGACGGTGCTGCTGGCGACGTTCAACTTGTTTCTGCTGCTTGGCCTGGTTGTGGTGGTTGCTGTGTTGTTGTTCGTGATGTTGACCATCGCAATCGTTGTCAGCCGTCGTTTTGGTTTCTCAATAAATAGGACGAGATCACGATCGTGTTTGGCACATCGAAGGAAAGCCTGGCAAGCGGCGTGCCGATGACCAAGGTGCTATTCGCCGGGCTGCGCCCGGTCTGGACCGACGTCATCTCGGAAGATGGAAGCGTTGCTGTCTTGCCTTGGCGTTTAACTTGCCTTGAGCGTACCTTCAAGAAGCCGAATTCGGCTGGAGTTGGTGGATTGCCTCGATCTCGTTCAGGATCTCCTCATCCAGTGTGAGATTTACGCTGTCGAGGTTGCTTTGCAATTGCTGCAGCGTAGTTGCGTAGATGATGTTGCTGATAACGAAACCGCGGCTATTGACAAACCCCAGCGCCATCTGCTTCGGGTCCAATCCATGCTTGCAGGCCAGCGCTACGTAGTCACCGATCACACGGTTGACTTGTAGATTGTTGTAGCGGCCGAGCCGTTTGAATAGAGTCAGGCGACCGCCTGATGGTTTTGCGCCGTTCAGGTGTTTCCCCGACAATACGCCGAATTCCAGCGGTGAATAAGCCGGCAGACTAACTTGTTCACAGTAGGAGAATTCCGAGTGGCCAGTTTCAAAAGTATGGTTAAGCCGGCTGTACGGATTCTGGATGCTGACCACACGCGGTAAATCGAATTTTTCAGAAGCGCGCAGGAACTGCGCAATGCCCCACGGAGTTTCATTTGATATGCCGATATGACGTATTTCACCAGCCGTGATGAAGTCGGCCAGGATGCTCAGCGTCTCTTCAATTGGTACGGTATCTTCGTCCGTGATATGGTGGTAGTTCTGCGTGCCGAAGTAATTGAATCTACGGTCCGGCCAATGCAATTGATACAGATCGACGTAATCTGTTTGTAGGCGTTCCAGCCTGCCATACAAAGCCTCGGTCAAACTTGTGCGATCGAAATTATTGATGCCGTCGCGCACATGGCGTGGATTGTGGAGTTTGCACGTCGGCCCAGTGGCCTTGGTGGCGATCAATACCTGCTCGCGCTTACCGAATTTATTCAGCCAGCTGCCGATGTAGCATTCGGTCGAACCTTGTGTCTCGGCGTGCGGTGGTACCGGGTAAATTTCAGTTGTATCGATCAGGTTGACGTCATGCACCAGCGCCATGTCGATTTGTGTATGTGCTTCGGTTTCGGTACTTTGTTCGCCCTAGGTCATGGTGCAGAGTGTGATTAGAGGCTAACCTTGAGATTGCTGTGTCCGAGTTCACGATATTACATCGTTACGTCCTTTGCGGCGGGCTCTGAGATAAATAATGTGACCAGGCCGCCAGGCTTTGAAGTATAGTGAGAACGCTGCGATTCTGCAGGCCATGCGGGGCTTGCAGAATTACCGGTCAGCTTGACTCCGTCGTTGCCGCGCTTGGTGCAGGAGTTGGTGTGCTGGCGTCCGTTGTCGGGTTGACCGGCCGATCGAGGCCGAACAGCGACGAAATAATCGTATTCATGACAGCACCACGATCACCATGCCGACGATACCGAGCAGCACCTCGAACAGGTCGAGTGAAATGGCGCCGAGGATTGCCGGGCAGCTCTTGATGAAAGCGCTTCCTGTTAGTAAAAATCTAGGGTAGTTGGTTCGCGCCGCAGTAATACGCTTCGCTTTCGATGCGAATCATTACTACCAACAGGCTAGTAGTAATGAACAGGATGCTACTGCTGGTGTAGACCGTGCCGGCCCGCCCAGCACATAAATAAAGCCGCCAAGTGTGGGGGCACCAGTCCGGGTACCAGCGCCTGCAGTGTGGGCGGACTCAAGGGCGCGCGTGGTGTCGATTGGGAACACGATGGCAAAGATGGCTTCTTTGTTCATCCAGTCGTTATAACTGCCGATGGCCAGGGCCGCAGCGGCCAAGCCCCGGATGAACAGGCAGATGCGGCTAATCTTGCGGCGGTCGTAGCGATCGGCGACATGGACTACGAACAGCTCCAGGAACAAGACCGCCAGGAAATGCACCAGGACAACTATGCCGAGCAGTGCGCATGAGCCGAGTAGTGCCGCACTATATTGGCCGGCTCGGGCCTTGCCGAAGTAGACTGTCAGCGCCAATGTCTCGACCTTGACCTGGATTTCGACCTGATTCAGAAATTGAGCAAGGATCTGCACCACTCGTTCGTCGTTGATGTAGAGATTTTTGGGGTCATGCAAAGTGATGACGAAGCTGTTCGGATACTCGGCTGCTGCCAACAGTTTCTTGGCATCTTCGGTGTCGTACTCTTTAAATTCCAACGTATCGACATAACCCAGGATACCTGGCGCGACGATGTTAAAAGCCGATACAGCCAGCCTTTCCAACGTGCGCTCGACCAGCGCCTGACGGTAGATTGCCTTGGAAATCGCTTGCCGCACTCTGATGTCTTTTAGTGGATCTTTGTCGAACGGCTTACCGTTCCAGCTATTCTCTGCTTGAAAAGGTGAAGCATGCAATCTTCCATTGTGATACGGGTACCGCGGGCGACAAGAATCGGTGCAACGCCGGGTTAAAAAATACCTGTCTAGATCCGCAGAATTAATTATCAAAACACAATAATTGCCTTGAATTATGTATTTTCTATATGAAAAATCCCAACTGGCAATAAATGTGTAAGAATGGGACACGAATAGTGCAAATAAAACTAAAAGTTCTTTCTGATGACGCAATTTTTATTTATATTGAAGTGTTTTATACAAATTTATCTGGTATAATGAACAATCGTTTAAGATTCGAGCTAGTAGTGCAGTATTAGTCTGTAATTTCTTTCTTGCTTCAAACGATCTAACGGGCGACAGCTCAACTTAACTGAAATAGGAAATGTAATGGCAACTGGTATCGTAAAGTGGTTCAATGACTCGAAGGGTTTTGGTTTTATTACTCCTGACGAAGGAGGCGAAGATCTGTTCGCGCACTTCTCCGCAATCAATTCCAGTGGTTTCAAGTCCCTGCAAGAGAACCAACGCGTTTCATTCGAAGTTACTGCTGGCCCAAAAGGCAAGCAAGCTTCAAACATTCAAGCTATATAATCAATAGCCAGCTGCACAAGCTTCAAAAAAATCCCCGGTTCACCGGGGATTTTTTTGCCTGTCTGAACCGATCAGACGCAATATAATACTGGCCCTCCCTAAGTCGTGACTTCTTCATGCCAATCCCCCCCCCATATCGTCTAATAATGCCAAATAACAGAAAATCACGCATCCGAAGTGTCTTGATTTAGTGGGAAGACTACAGATGGTAATTTCCCAATTTTTAAGCAAAATCAAAAGTAGGGGCTAGGTCGCAAGGGCCAATTTTTGTCTTCAGGATTATGTCGCTGAACCGCCATGTTCTGGCGTTTGTGATTGCCATTCCAAAGCCATTTCGTCGCAAGTTCCTGTACCTCATCGAGGGATTCGAACAGGTAATGTGTGAGACAGTCATAGCGAACCGTTGTAACGTTCGATACCAGATAGTGGTGATTCTGAAAGAGGTCGATTC
>DCSW01000071.1 GCA_002325825.1 Collimonas sp. UBA1456 | reverse complement strand
GTGCGGAGTTGTTGTGTTAAATCTTAAGCTGGCGCTATGCACATGGCGCCACGCTGGTGACAGCAAACTTGCCGATTGACGAGTGGACTAATATCCGCGGTTCGGAGCGGTTGAGCAGCTCACCCATCACGTCCACATCCTGGAGATGAACGGCGAATCGTATAGATCTGCTATTAGCAAGAAACAGCAACAACGCAATGCCAAATCGAACATCTCCTCTGAAAAAGGAGGGGTAACCTGTAACAATAAAAACAACATCTTGAAAGAACGGGCTGCGCTACCCTGCGCCGTCATCTCAATCCTGCACCCGCAGTGCAATGTGGAGTAAAAGTAGAAAAATCTAGGACCTGAACAGCTCTATTTGTTAATCCGAATTGGTACACGTTTAACTCGTCATTTGGTACATCTTCATTTCGGCATTGGCAGGCTAGTCATTGCCGCCTTGCCCATCAGGCTGGTCAGCATGACTACAACGACCGCAGTAACGATTAGAGGATGAATACGGTTATTGGCTTTTAGGTTATCCATTATTGCGTTCGGAGAGTCTTTGTTTGTTGAGTAAAGTTATTATTAGGGAGCGCACCGACTGCACATCAGATTAATGCGTACCGTACGTCAACATGTATTCTTATGTAACGAATTCACTGTTTATATAAATATTTTACTTGAGAAGAAATGAATTTGTCGGATGGGAAGAAAAATCTGCTAATCCAGACCGTATCGTATTGACATAGTGTGGACCGGGTTGCAAGACCGGGTTAAAATGTATGGCTCATACCGAGCGCATGAGTCAGTCGTGTTGGCTTTGATTTTTCCCTGGTACAGAAGTCGCGATGTAAAATTGTTCGCTTCGATAGCAGGTGGCTGTCGCCGAAGCTGACCTTATGGTTGCCCCTGTCCTGGTTAGGTCCGTAGCCAGCCTTGATGGTGATGCCAGCTGCTGTGTTGACGCTGACCAGTTTGGTATGAATATAGAAACCCATCAGTACCAGCCCGCTGAGATCGTAGGATCCGCCCAGGAAGTAGATATTGTCGTTATTCTCATTGTGTTCATAAGATGCCATTGCGCCAGTCGGGACCTTGTCGTAGTTGAGTTAAATGCCGACATTGCTGTCAGATAAGTCGTTAGCGCTGGATTGAACGCGTGTCGCATATCCAGATGCCTTCCTCTTTTTGCGAATAACCTGGCGGTGCCGATCCTATGCGAATTCAGGAATATTTTTTTGGATGTGATGCTGGACCTGGTGATTCCGAACAAGATCGGCATGCCGGATGTCAACAGCGATATCGCGGTGGTGTATTCCAAGCCCGAAGTCATCGACCTGATCTCCGATTTGCTATGGCATGTGCGTCTGATTTCACTGTTATTTTGGGATGAGCTGCGTAGCGGTGGCGGGTGTAGCCGTTCGACGCCTGGGTCTATGACGGCTACGGTTATTATCTGCTGATGCATTCAGTATGATTTGTTGGGCAATACATTTGCTTTATTCCATTTCTGGATGATTTAGCATTCCGCCAATTACTCGCTCGAATGGCAGGATTTGGTGCGGTGTGCTGGTCTACCCGCCTTGGCAGTGCAGGCCTGATTCAGGTTAATTCGGTTGACTGCTGCAGCTGGAATGCCGCTCCACAAAACGTTTGACGTAATCGCTCGATCCTCGGCGTTCCCAAGAATGCGATCGATCATGCCTCGCGGCCTTATGGCAAAAATGCCTCGGCAGACAAGCCCACTAGTGTGTTGGGCTTCTTCTTCGATGCTGTATGCACTTCGATGGCGCAGCAGCATTTACGTAACGTCTTGGCGTATCTGGATATGCCGACGCTCAATCAGCTAGAGGTTTTCATTTAAGCTAAGGGCGGCTTGTTTGATGAATCCAGCGATGTCGGCGAAGCCAGAAAAATTCCCGCAAGGCAGGCAGGATCAACACGTACGTTGCCTGAATAAAAAAAGCATGCGGTTTAGGTCGCCGTACTACAATAAGGCAAGGAACCTGCACACCTCGATAGTCAAGCTCGCCTGTTGCAGCGGCGCCAACGTGGTATCATGGTATCGTGGTAAACGTTGCTACTTATCCAAGTATTTTATCGAGAGTGATCGGTAGCGATCGGTAGCGATCGTACCCGAGTTCCGGTTGCGTGATATACTGTGTTCGTAATGACTGCAGCCACTCCGCTAGTACCGATTTCACCAATGCCCCTGGCGCCCAAGAAATTGATGTGCGGGTCATTTCATAAACAACGATGGGTTTCTATAATTCGAACGTCAGCCTGAGCTGACACATGGTATACGGCGAGATTATTGTTGACGGTACTTCCATAAAGCAAATCAATGTCTGCTCTTTCGAGCAGCCTCAGGCCGATACTCCAGACAATCCAGCCCAACGCCGCATTCAAGGACACCACGGCCCAGCTCCCCCCCCCGCAGGCCACTTCACGACCTGAGTTTTCAGACATTTGTGACGAGTGAAGGAATGATCATTAACGCTACAACCTCCACCGGTGTCGGCATCAGTGCCAGCAAGGCGATGAAATGGTCGGTAGCCCAAGGTCGACCGTACATTTAATGGTGTTGGCAAGCACGAACACGAGCGCGATCAACAGCGGTAATGTTGTGCTTGGGGCAGGGTTACGGTAGCTAGCATGGCATGCAATCGAAGTCAGAGACTCTATTCTGATAAAGAACAGCCAACTTGAAAATCCGGTATTTGCGTACAATGCTTCAAGTTCTTCCTAAGTCCGAATGTGCTACGCTTCAACATATGTATTTCGACCTGACCGATCTTCGACTACTCTTGAGCGTCCATGAGGCGGGTACTATCACGGACGGTGCCGAATTTGTCCACACGACACTGGCATGGGCCGGCGGGCGCATCCGCGGCATGGAAGAAGTCCTTGGCGTCTCACTCCTGTCGTGCGTGATCGGTGCAGCGTACAGATGACGCCTGTCGGACGCACATTGCTGCACAATGCCAGCTTGGTGCTACAGCAGACGAAATGCCTGCGAGGCGGACTCGGCGACTATGCCAGCGGGTTCAAAGGGATCGTTCGCTTGCTGTGCAATATCTCGACCTTGAGCGAGCGCCTGCGGCAAATTCCAAGCGGTTTCTTCGCGGACCATCCGGCTATTTCGGTTGACGCCAGAAGAGCGTACCAGTGAGGAGATTGTTGATGCGGTGCGCAATCATGTAGGCGACATCGGCATGGTGTCTGACTTGATGAACCTTGATGGTCTGTAGACCTTCGCTTACGCTTCGCCGGCAGCATCTTCTTCACCGTAAAATTTAACGCCAAGCTGGATACGTTCGCGGCCGCTTCCTACCCGGTGCTGGTTGGTATCGCGCAAGGAATAGACGCAACCACAGTATTCCTGCTGATAGAAATTTTCGCGCTTGCTGATTTCAATCATTCGCGCTGAGCCGCCGCCTTTGCGCCAGTTGTAGTCCCAGTAAATCATGTCAGGATAATGCAACGCAGCCAGTTTACCGCTGTCATTAATTTGCTGCATGTTCTTCCAGCGCGATATGCCGAGAGAACTGGTGATTACTGGAAAACCGTGCTCGTGGGCGTATAGTGCCGTGCGCTGGAAACGCATGTCGAAGCACATGGTACAACGGATACCCCGTTCAGGCTCATTCTCCATGCCTTTTGCACGTGCAAACCAGTTATCACGATCGTAGTCGGCGTCGATGAAAGGAATGCCGAACTGCTCGGCAAAACGGATATTCTCGTTCTTGCGCAGTTCGTATTCTGTCTGCGGATGAATGTTCGGATTGTAAAAAAATATCGTGAAATCGATTCCGGATGCTTGCATCGCCTCCATCACTTCGCCGGAGCAAGGGGCACAGCACGAGTGCAGCAACACTTTGCTGTGACCCTCGGGGAAAGCAATCGGCTTACGTTCGAAAGAAGATGTCATGAGAAATTTTCCATACTGAGGGTGACGGCCAGTTTTCTGGCGAGTTCAATGAGGGCCTGAAGGTAATCAATTTCCGAATCTATCTTGCATGCGCCCAGAAAAATTTGTTTGGCAATGCCACCAATTCATAAACGCATCGGGATAACATCGGCCTTGTTACGGTATTCCCCTACCAGCCAGTGTAGCAACGCCACCATGCCACGGACACTAGTGACCAGCTGTATCGGCATGATGTCGGTGGCCTCAATTGTCTTGTGACGTTTGGACGCCACCCCTGCAGGCATCAAGAATTAATTGTAAATATCCGATCGATCCGTAGCAATCTGATGGGTGAGTGATCAGAACTTCACTCATGAGCTGCTGCGGTTTGATGTATTTGACTGTCGCAAGAAAGTGATCGCGCGTAAAACACCAACATTTGCTCATAATCGAACACTGGTATGAATTTCAAGCCTGTTTTATACAGCGGGTCCGGCGTGACCAGAAAATCGGCCTCACAGCCGCACAGCGCACCGATGTCGCCACATTGGATCTGTTTGACGTCTGCATGATAACAGGGATGGCACTCCATGCTAATACGCAGCGTACCACGCTCGCCTTGTGCAAATTGGTGCAGCCGCTCCTCCGCCAGCCCCGATTGCGTCACGCACAGAACGTTTGCGGCTGCCGTCAGAGAGCCTTGCTTTTTTACTGCTTGGATCAATGCCAGATAGATACGTTCTAATATTTTAGATGAGATAAATTTATATATTACTGAACGTAATATTATTATATTTAATTAAATTTAGTCCTTACCATCCACTTATTATCCATTATTGGGGGCCGATAGATCATGGCCACCATCCACAATCTAGATTTTCCTCGGATTGGCGCCAAGCGTGAATTGAAATTCGTGCTAGAGTCCTACTGGAAAAGCGAATCCTCGCGCGATGCGTTTAAAGATCTCGGCGTCCAGCTACGCAAGCGTCACTGTGACTATCAGGCTGGATTCGACCTAGTTCCCGTCGGCGATTTTGCGTTCTCTACGACCAGATACTAGGCATGAGCTTTACTCTGGGTAATCTGCCGCCGCGCGTACGCGATTTCCACAGCAATATTCTCAACAACTACTTCCGCGTGGCGCGTGGCCGTGGGCGAAATGACTAAATAGTTCGATGCCAACTATCACTCCACAAGTGGCGGAGCAAATAAGGTGGCATGGATGCGTTGGTGGTGATGCGGATGAAAGAGTTGAAAGATGAGAGCCGTTGGTTCAAAA
>DCSW01000077.1 GCA_002325825.1 Collimonas sp. UBA1456 | reverse complement strand
TTCAAAATATTTCGAGCAGGCTCTTAAAGTCATGCCAGTACCAGTTTAGTCTTGGCCACAACATTTTCAACAGTGAAGCCGAAATGATTGAATAGCACAGGGGCTGGAGCCGATTCGCCGAAGGTATCGATCCCGACCACGGCGCCATCCAGGCCCACATACTTGTACCAAAACGCAGTTACGCCGGCTTCGATCGCTACTCGTGGCAAGCCGTGTTGCAGCACGCTATCCTTGTAGGATGCTTCCTGGCGATCGAACACATCGGAGCAGGGCATCGACACCACGCGTACCGCGATGCCTTCTTTTTCCAGTGCCACTGCCGATCGCATTGTCAGTTCAACTTCAGAACCGGTGGCGATCAGAATCGCCTTGGCGTCAGGTGCATCCTTGAGGATGTAAGCGCCGCGCTGGATGTTGGCGATCTGTGCCGTATCGCGTTCCTGATGTTGCAAATTCTGGCGTGAAAAAATCAGGGTGCTCGGGCCGGTCTTGCGCAGCACAGCCTGCTGCCAAGCTACTGCCGATTCGACGGTATCGCATGGGCGCCAGTTGTCTAATTGCGGGATCAAGCGCAGGCTCGATACGTGCTCCACCGATTGGTGAGTCGGGCCGTCTTCACCGAGGCCAATCGAGTCATGAGTAAACACGAAGATCGAACGAATCTTCATCAGCGCCGCCATCCGCAGTGCATTGCGGCTATAGTCGGAGAAGGTCAGGAACGTCGCGCCAAACGGGATGTAGCCACCATGCAGGGCGATGCCGTTCATCATGGCGCTCATGCCGAATTCGCGCACGCCGTAGTTGATGTGGTTACCCAGCTGGTCGGCACGCACGGCTATACACTCTTTCCAGTGGGTCAGGTTGGAGCCCGTCAGGTCGGCCGAACCGCCGAGGAATTCCGGCAGCATCGGCGCCAACGCCTGAATGGCGTTCTGGCTGGCCTTACGGGTGGCGATGGTTTCTTTTTTTTCGACGCAGGTAGCGATGTAGGTGCTCACGGTCTGCTCGAAATTACCGGGTAGCTCGCCTTTCATGCGGCGCGTGAATTCGCTGGCTTGCTGCGGGAATTCGCTCACATAAGCAGCAAACAAGGCGTCCCATTCACCTTCGCAATGTTTGCCCTGCGCCTTGGCATCCCATGCCTTGTAGATATCAGCCGGAATTTCAAATGGCGCGTAAGGCCAGCCCAGCGCGTCGCGTACCGCAGCGATTTCCTTGTCGCCCAATGCCGCTCCGTGCACCTTATCGGTACCAGCCAGGTTTGGTGAACCTTTGCCGATCACGGTCTTGCAGCAGATCAGGGTTGGCTTGTCAGCCCGTTTGGCTTGATGAATGGCGGCGCTGACGGCCTCCACACTGTGGCCGTCGACGGCGCGTATCACGTTCCAGCCGTAAGCTTCGAAGCGTTTCGGGGTATCGTCCTTGAACCAGCCTTCAACATGGCCGTCGATAGAGATACCGTTATCGTCGTACAGCGCGATTAGCTTCGACAGACGCAATGTTCCGGCCAAGGAACAAGCTTCGTGTGAAATGCCTTCCATCATGCAGCCGTCGCCAACGAAAGTATAAGTGTAATGATCGACGATCGGGAAATAGGCGCGGTTGAATTCCGCGGCCAGCAAGCGTTCTGCCAATGCCATACCGACCGCATTGGTCACGCCCTGACCCAGCGGGCCGGTAGTGGTTTCAACTCCTGGCGTGATATCGACTTCCGGATGGCCAGGCGTCTTCGAATGTATTTGACGGAAATTGCGGATTTCATCCATCGACAGATCGTAGCCGGTCAGGTGCAGCAACGCATATTGCAGCATCGAACCATGACCGTTCGACAAGACGAAACGATCGCGGTTGAACCAGTGCGGATTAGCCGGATTGTGACGGTAATGCCTAGCCCAAAGGGCAACCGCGATTTCCGCCATACCCATCGGCATGCCGGGATGGCCGGAATTGGCTTTTTGTACTGCATCCATCGCCAGTGCGCGAATCGCAGTGGCCATCTTGGTGGTCGGTAGTGTGGAAGTCATGGTGTGAGCGAGGTAAGCAATGGTTGTGAATTGGTAGCGACTACATTTTACCAAAATGTGCCAGTCCCCGGTTCAAATCCTCACATATTATGCGCGACGGGACGGTAAAATACTGCCGCGATACTTATCGCGTCCAATCGGCAGCACAATGCATCAAAGTCAAATCAGAGCACAATACAAGAACCAAATAATTGATCATTCAACAGCAATCATTCCGGCCGCAGCCGGACAACATAAAGAACTGATTTACGTCATGCTCCGCTTCTACTTTCCCACTCCTCTTGAAATCGGCCAGCAGTTGGCATTACCAGAACAGGTTGCACATCATGTCAAGGTTCTGCGCCTCCCCACAGGCACCCCCATCACTTTGTTCAACGGCGCGGGCGGCGAGTATACGGCGACAATCAGCAGCATTGAAAAAAAACGCGTTAGCATCGAAATCAAGACGTTCTCGCCGCGCGAGGTCGAGCTGCCTTACACCATCACGCTAGCGCAGGCGCTGCCAGAATCGTCGAAGCTGGACTGGATCATCGAGAAAGCTGTTGAGCTTGGGGCGGCGGCAATCCAGCCTTTGGCGACACAGCGCTGCGTGGTACGCTTGAATAGCGAACGCGCCGAAAAGAAGCAAATTCATTGGCAAGCCGTGATCGCAGCCGCCGCCGAGCAAAGCGGCCGCAACCGCATACCGCATCTGGCGGCGCTGATACCGTTCAACGACTGGATGCGGCAGCAGGATTTGCACAAGCACATTCTGCTGTCAACGCGCGGCGAACAATCGCTCTCAAATTGGGCGCGTCGTCATCCGCCGCAGCCACTGGCGCTGGTGATCGGTCCGGAAGGCGGCTTCACAGAGTTAGAAGAAAATGCGGCTTGTGCGCAAGGTGCGCTGATGCTGTCGATGGGGCCGCGTATCCTGCGCACAGAAACCGCCGGACTGGCGGCGCTGGTGGCTATCAACGCCATCTGGGGCGAGATGTAGCCAAAGGAGGCGAAGAGCATCGGTGTATTTTCCCGATTTTTACAATTTGGCATAAGCAATTATTTTAAGAATGACTAAGACGATAAAGATCAGCAATGCACAATTGTTTTCAATTTAATAACTATCATAGTTCTTGACGCTCTGTAGTATTGTGTAAATTTTATGAACTGTATTGTAGTTTCGATGAAGTAACCTCTACCTTGATAGCATATCGTATTACTATTTTCTGGAGAAAATTATGGGACTATCGGATTCGGTACTTGGCGCAAGCGGTGATGACGGCCAACAGCAAACAAATGATCCGAAATGCAATGGGGCATCGATGGTATCTTCGTGCAGTTTCGCCATTTTTCTCTAAAAAATGATGAATTTGACAGTTTCAGGTCGCAAAAACCACTGCCGTTCGATTTCTCAGCAGGAGTTGGACGTCGAAAGCATTTATAATTTAAAGATTTTGCGACAAATATTCCGGTTACTTCAATGAAGGTATTTCGCGGACTTCCCAACGCCGAATCGCGCGCGCCATGCGCGCTTACTATCGGCAACTTTGATGGCGTGCATCGCGGCCATCAGGTATTGCTCGCGCACGTTCGCAATGCTGCCACGCAACTTGGCCTGGATGCAGCTGTGATGACGTTCGAACCGCACCCGCGTGAATTCTTTGCACACCGCGCCGACCAGCTGGGCAATATGCCAATCCGCGTCGCCAACCTACGCGACAGGCTGGAGTCGCTGTCGCAGGCCGGTATCGACCGCGTCATCGTCGAACACTTCAATGCCAGCTTTGCTGCCATGTCACCGCAAGACTTTATTGAAAAAGTGTTGGTTGATGGTCTGCATGTCAAGTGGCTGATGGTTGGTGAAGATTTTTGCTTCGGCGCGCGACGCGCTGGCAATATCGCAACATTAATCGAGGCCGGCAAGAAATACGGCTTCCATGTCGAGACCTTGTCGACGGTGATGAACGAAGGTGCACGGATCTCGTCATCCGCAGTGCGTGCAGCACTGGCGGCCAGCGACTTCACGCATGCGAGTGTGCTGTTGGATCATCCATACTCGATTTCGGGACGTGTGGTGCATGGCAAAAAATTTGGCCGCACCATCGGTTTCCCAACCCTTAATCTGCGTGTCAACCACAAGTTGCCGGCACTGTCTGGCATCTTCGTGGTCAATGTCCACGGTTTGGCTGAGCGCCCTCTGCCTGCAGTCGCCAGCATCGGCATCCGCCCGACTGTAGATGACAGCGGCCGAGTGCTGCTGGAAAGCTATATCCTTGATTTCGCCGGCGACTGTTATGGCAAGCTAATACAGGTTGAGTTTTTGAAAAAATTGCGCGATGAAGAGAAATATGTCGACCTGCCGACCCTGACCGCAGCGATCCGCCATGATGTCGACAATGCGCGCGCCTATTTCCATCAGCATGCCGGCTATGCTGCCAGCATGGCAACGCATGCGCCGACTTCAGCCACAGATCGAATTTGTCACGCTTCGGCAGCACTTCATTCAGCTCCGCCCTTGATGGGCAGGCCCAACTGAATTTCATTGAAAGAAATTATGTCCGATCAGCCAAGCAAACCAGCAACCAATAAAACCACCAAACCGCAAAGCAAATACCCGGTCAACATGACCGAGACCGCATTCCCAATGCGTGGCGATCTCGCCAAACGGGAGCCGCAATGGGTCAAGCAATGGCAAGAAAAGAAAGTCTATGAACGAATTCGCAAGGCCTCCAAAGGTCGTCCGAAATTTATCCTGCATGACGGCCCGCCGTATGCCAATGGCGAGATCCATCTCGGACATGCCGTCAACAAAATCCTCAAGGACATGATTATCAAGGCCCGCAATATGGCCGGCTTCGATGCGCCTTACGTGCCGGGCTGGGATTGCCACGGCATGCCGATCGAAATCCAGATCGAAAAGAAATACGGTAAGAACCTGCCGGTGGCCGAAGTGCAAGCCAAGGCACGTGCTTACGCCAACGAACAGGTCGACCTGCAACGCAAGGACTTCATTCGCCTCGGCATACTCGGCGGATGGGATAATCCATACAAGACAATGGCCTTCAGCAATGAAGCAGACGAGTTGCGCGCACTTAGCGCGATCCTGGAAAAAGGCTATGTGTATCGCGGCCTGAAACCAGTCAACTGGTGCTTCGATTGCGGTTCGGCACTGGCAGAAGCGGAAGTCGAATACCAGGACAAACGCGATCCGTCGATCGATGTCGGCTTCCCATTTACAGAACCTGCCAAGATCGCCGCAGCATTTGGCCTGACGTCGCTGCCGACCAAGCAAGGCTACGTCGTGATTTGGACCACCACGCCGTGGACTATCCCGTCCAACCAGGCGCTCAACGTCAATCCAAAAGTCGACTATGCACTGGTCCAGACCAAACGCAACGGTACGCCGCTGCTGCTGATCCTGGCTCAGAATCTGGCTGAGAGCAGCCTGCAACGCTTCGAACTGGAAGGCAACATCATCTCCACCTGCAAGGGCGAGGCGCTGGCGCTGATCAATTTTAAACATCCGCTGGCCGCCATCGATCCGGGCTACAATCGCCTGTCGCCAATCTATCTCTGCGACTACGTCACCACTGACAGCGGCACCGGTATCGTGCACTCGGCGCCGGCCTACGGTATCGAGGACTTTATCTCATGCAAGGAGCATGGGATGAAGGACGACGACATCATCAGCCCGGTCATGGGTGACGGCAAATTTGCCTCGTGGCTGCCGTTCTTTGCTGGCATGACCATCTGGGAAGCCGCGAAGCCGATCTGCGGCAAGCTAGAAGAAGTCGGCGCGCTGTTCAAGATGATCATGTTTGACCACAGCTACATGCATTGCTGGCGCCATAAGAGTCCGATCATCTATCGCGCTACTTCGCAATGGTTTGCCAGCATGGACAACCTGCCGAAGCACGACCATCAAAGCTTGCGCACAACCGCACTGCGAGCGATCGAAGCCACCACATTCCTCCCTGGCTGGGGCAAGGCGCGCCTGCACGGCATGATCGCCAATCGTCCTGACTGGACACTGTCGCGGCAACGCCAATGGGGCGTACCGATGGCATTCTTCGTCCACAAGGAAAGCGGCCAGTTACATCCACGTACGCCAGAACTACTGGAACAGATTGCCAAACGCATCGAACAGCACGGCATCGAAGCCTGGCAGGCACTCGATCCACGCGAATTGCTGGGTGACGATGCCGACTACTACGTCAAGAACAAAGACACGCTGGACGTCTGGTTCGATTCCGGCAGCACGCACCAGACCGTATTGCGCGGTTCGCACGCGGTCCAGTCACAATTCCCGGCTGATCTCTATCTGGAAGGTTCCGATCAACATCGCGGCTGGTTCCAATCGTCGCTGCTGACTTCATCCATGCTGAACGGCCGTGCGCCTTACAATGCGCTGCTGACACACGGCTTCGTGGTTGACGGTGAAGGCCGCAAGATGTCGAAATCGTTGAAGAACGGCATCGAACCGCAAAAGGTGGCCGATTCGCTGGGCGCCGAAATCCTACGCCTGTGGGTTGCTTCCAGCGACTACTCGGGTGAGATCACGATCTCCGACGAAATCTTGAAACGTGTAACCGAATCGTATCGCCGTATCCGCAACACGCTACGCTTCTTGCTAGCCAACACTTCCGATTTCGATCCCCTGAACGATGCCGTACCGATCGCCGACATGCTGGAAATCGACCGCTATGCGATCGCCGGCATGGCGCAATTGCAAGCTGACATTCTGCAGCACTACCAGAGCTATGAATTCCATCCGGTGATCTCGAAGTTGCAGATGTACTGCTCGGAAGAACTTGGCAGTTTCTATCTCGATATCCTGAAGGATCGCCTGTACACCAGCAGCGCCACTTCGCAGGCGCGGCGTTCCGCGCAAACCGCGATCTGGCATATCACGCGGGCGCTGCTGCTCGTGATGGCTCCGACCTTGTCCTTCACCGCGGAAGAGGCCTGGTCATTCTTCGCTAGCCCGCAAGCGTATGCAGCCAGCGATGAAACTATTTTCACGCAAACCTATTACACGTTACCGGAAATCAGCGATGCTGCCGCACTGATCGAAAAATTCAATGCAGTGCGCGTTGTCCGCGCAGATGTCACCAAGAAGCTGGAAGAAGTGCGTGTCGCCGGCGGCATCGGTTCATCGCTGCAGGCGAAAGTCGAAATCAAGGCATGCTCTGTCAAATACGCTTTGCTCAACAGTATCGGCGACGATCTGAAATTCGTCCTAATCACTTCTAGCGCCATCGTCACGCAAGTAGCGACGGAGGCCGACGAAGCAATTCTGGTGACGCCGTCAGCCCAACAGAAATGCGAACGCTGCTGGCACCATCGTGCCGATGTCGGCAGCCAACCCGAACATCCTGGACTGTGCGGACGCTGCGTCGCAAATCTGTTTGGCAGCGGTGAAGATCGTCATTTTGCCTAAAGCAAGCAGCCATGCCTGGGTATGATCGCTGCAACCGGATTACAATCCACGCAGCGCCGAAAGCGGCGTGAGCGTAGAATGAATTCACGTGTGGGCACAAAGTGCCCACACTACGAAAACTTCCGAGACCCAATATACAATATATATTAATAATATGGCAACCAAAAAACGCTCTTCCGTCGCGGCATCCCCTTCCAAATACGGCTTGGCGCCATGGCTCGGCATTGCCGCTCTGATATTACTGCTCGACCAATTGACCAAGATCACGATTGTACGTCTGTTCAGCTACGGCGAATGGCATCCGGTAACATCATTCTTCAACCTAGTGCTGGTCTACAACAAAGGTGCTGCATTCAGTTTCCTGTCGAGTGAATCAGGCTGGCAGCGTCATCTGTTCACCGCTATCGGCATCGGCGCAGCGCTGTTCAGTATCTTCCTGCTCAAGCGACACGCTGGACAACGCATGTTCTGTGGCGCACTGTCATTGATTCTGGGCGGCGCCATCGGTAATGCGATCGATCGTATCGCCTACGGTCACGTCATTGATTTTCTCGATTTCTATATGAACAACTGGCATTGGCCGGCGTTCAACGTCGCCGATAGCGCAATCTGCGTCGGTGCGGTATTGTTCATTGTTGATGAACTTCGACGCGTCACTAAATAAGTCATTGGTAATTTACTAAATGAGATCTCGCATTTTTAACATAGCATCAGCCTGTCATCCCAGCATTCTCGGGAATGACGACCTCTAGCAAATGTATGCGTTCTTGGTTTTCACTTTTCTTTTAACTTTCCGTTAAATATTGCTTTCAAAAAATTAAGCAAGTGCCCTTCCCCTTCCAGGAGTAAACATGGATCTCGCTGGTAAAAAAATCGTACTTGGATTGACCGGCAGCATCGCCTGCCACAAGGCGGCGGAGTTGACCCGCGCATTGATCAAGGCTGGCGCCTCTGTACAAGTAGTCATGACCACTGCGGCCACGCATTTCATTACGCCGGTAACTATGCAAAGCTTATCCGGAAAGCCAGTGTTCACCGATCAATGGGATGCCCGCATCGGCAACAACATGTCACACATCGATCTGACCCGCGACGCCGATGCCATCGTCATCGCGCCCTGCTCGACCAACTTCATGTCAAAGCTAGCGCACGGTTCTTGTGACGACTTGTTGTCGACGCTGTGCGTGGCACGTCCGGCGACACTGCCGCTGCTGATCGCACCCGCGATGAACGTCGAGATGTGGCAAAACTCAGCCACCCAGCGTAACGCCAAGCAGCTGCTGGCGGACGGCATCCGGCTACTCGGCCCCGAGGCAGGAGAACAAGCCTGCGGCGAAGTTGGCATGGGCCGCATGCTCGAAGCCGATCAATTGCTGCAAGAAGTAATTGCTTGGTTCCAGCCCAAACTGCTCAACGCTAAACGCCTGCTGGTGACCGCCGGCCCGACTTTCGAGCGGATCGATCCGGTACGCGGCATCACTAATTTATCATCTGGAAAAATGGGCTATGCGGTTGCCCGTGCTGCCTACGAAGCAGGCGCTGACGTGACGCTAGTATCTGGGCCAACCGCACTTGCCACGCCATATGGCGTATGCCGTATCAATGTCCAGACCGCGCAGCAGATG
The DNA here is from genome assembly GCA_002325825.1 of Collimonas sp. UBA1456. Lineage (GTDB taxonomy): Bacteria > Pseudomonadota > Gammaproteobacteria > Burkholderiales > Burkholderiaceae_D > Collimonas. The sequence goes on along the minus strand of DCSW01000077.1, from coordinate 5,177 downwards.
CACGATATCGTGATGGCTCAGCTCCGCGCCAACAGCAGCACCGACATATTCGTTTCCGTGGCCGCGGTTACAGACTGGCGCGTAGCTAATGCCAGCAGCCAGAAACTAAAAAAGAGTGCCGACGGCAATGTGCCGGAATTGGTATTCGAACAAAATCCCGATATTTTGGCAACAGTTGCAGCGTTGCCAAAACCACCATACTGTGTCGGCTTTGCTGCTGAATCTGAAAATCTACTGCAATACGGCGAAGCCAAACGCACCAGAAAAAAAGTACCGCTGTTGGTCGGCAATATCGGCCACGATACGTTTGGCAAGGATGACAACCAATTGGTGTTGTTCGACGCAAACGGCCATACTGAGCTACCTCGCGTCGGCAAGCAACAACTGGCGCGACAGCTGATCGCGGCCATTGCCGTACGTCTTGCTGCATAATTGACAGTTGGTCTGAATGCCTGAGCGGCTATGTGCCGGCAGGCCGTATCTAAAAATTAGAATTGGTGACACGAATTTATGACACGCCTGGGCTTTTCAGGCGGTTCATTTGCCACACATACTCGAATAGTTTTATTTATATAGATTGTTGCAAAATTCAATGAATATTATCGACGTCAAAATTCTCGATCCACGCATGCAAGATAAATTGCCGGCCTACGCCACCGAAGGCAGCGCCGGCCTCGACCTGCGCGCCTGCCTGGGCGCGCCTGTGACGCTCAAATCCGGTGAAACCCATCTAATTCCAACCGGGCTGGCGATTCACATCGGCGATCCGACCTACGTGGCAATGATCCTGCCGCGTAGCGGCCTTGGCCACAAACATGGCATCGTGCTGGGGAACCTGGTGGGTCTGATTGACTCTGATTACCAGGGTCAGCTGATGGTGTCGACGTGGAACCGTGGCCAAACCGAATTCATTCTCAACCCGATGGAACGTCTGGCGCAACTGATTATCGTGCCGGTGGCACGGGTCTGTTTTAATGTCGTACAAGATTTCGAGAGCAGCGAACGCGGTGCAGGCGGCTTCGGCAGCACCGGAAACCATTGATGGAGAAATTAATGAGATTGACACATCGCTCCTGCTGGCGGGGAGTCAAGCGTTGCGCCGAAGTGACATTGCCAGTGCTATTATTGGCGTCCTGCGCTACACAAGAAACAACAGCTTCCACCATCACAAGTACCGCCAGCCTCGCCAGGGCAGTGGCTGCGCCCAAGCCAGCGGCAACAGCGATAACACCGCAGCAATCAGAGCTAAAAAACTTGTTCGCGCTACAAGACCGACTATATGACGTCGCAGCCCCACTGCTGGTGAATAACGCCATCCTGTGTCGCAACAATGCACGTAATCTGCTTGGATTCACAGCCAAGACGAAATTCTCATATACTGCCGAGTTGATCGAAGCCGCCACCGCGCTCGGACTGACAGATCAATTGCAGGTAACCGGCGTACTGACCGGCGGCGGTGCAGCCAAAGTAGGTCTGCAGCGCGGTGACCTGCTGGTGGCGATTCAAGACAAACCGGTGCCGATTGGTGCCGATGCCGAACGTCAGACCGCGCTAATGCTCGGCCCATTGGTTAACAGTCGCAGCAGCATCAAGATAACGATCGCTCGCAACGGTGGCAACCAGACACTGGACGTGCCGCTAACCCGGGCTTGCGCATTCGGCATCGAACTTGGCAATACGGACAATGTAATCAGTTATGCCGATGGCCGCCGCGTATTGATCAGCGCCGGCATGATAAAATTCGTGCGTAGCGATGATGAACTTGCGTACGTGATCGCCAAGGAAATGGCGCACAATACGCTGACTCATCCAGCCCGGCAGCGCCTCACTGCTACCCTCTCCGGTGTCATCGACAATCTGATTCGCCTGCGTCCGGATGCCGCGCCATTGAGTGGTGCCGCCGGCGTCAAACCATACCCGAAGCAGCTGGATGCCTCCGCCGACCAGCTCTCCCTGTATATGGTAGCGCGTGCAGGTTATAAGGTCGACGATGCCTCGGCATTCTGGCAAAGCCTGGCCAACCAATACCCAGCCAACGTGCTCAATGGCTATACCGCGATCCACCCTGCAACCACGTATCGCATCGCCGCCATTGAGCAAACCGTGTCGGCCATCCTGGCCAAACAGACGAGCGGCAGTACGGTTTTACCTTAACTGCTTTCCGGTGGCGCGTTATCACCTGCCGGTAATGATACCGAGTAGATAACAAATCCCCATATCACGGGATATAAAAAATCCTGAATCAGTTTCATAGATTCAAGATTTTTGTTTTTTACTACGATAACAGTAGCGCTTACTGTACTTCGACCGTTTCCTCCGGCGCCGATGGCGAGGCAACATTTCTTTCGGCGAAGTCGAGTCTGATCTGATCCTTGTCGTCGAGATCAACAGTCACGCGGCCACCGGTCACTAGCTTGCCGAACAACAATTCGTCAGCCAGCGCCTTACGAATCATGTCCTGAATCAGACGCGACATCGGCCGAGCTCCCATCAATGGGTCGAAGCCCTTACATGCCAGAAATTTACGCAGATTTTCGGTAAAGACCGCTTCGACTTTCTTCTCCTGTAGTTGTTCTTCCAACTGCATCAGGAACTTGTCGACCACGCGCAGGATAACTTTTTCATCCAGTGCGCGGAAGCTGATGATGGCATCGATGCGATTACGGAACTCAGGCGTGAACATACGCTTGATATCCGCCATCTCGTCGCCGGCTTCCTTCTTTTCGGTGAAACCGATCGAACGCTTTTGCAGGCTTTCCGCGCCCGCATTGGTAGTCATGATGATTATCAGATTGCGGAAATCCGCCTTGCGACCGTTGTTGTCGGTCAATGCGCCGCAATCCATCACTTGTAGCAGGATATTGAAAATATCCGGATGCGCTTTTTCGATCTCATCAAGCAGCAACACCGCATGCGGCTTCTTGGTCACTGCTTTGGTCAATAAACCGCCCTGATCGAAACCGACATAGCCCGGCGGCGCGCCAATCAAACGGCTCACCGCATGTCGTTCCATGTATTCTGACATATCGAAACGAATCAGGTCGATGCCCATCATGAACGCCAACTGCCTGCCCACCTCGGTCTTGCCCACCCCGGTCGGACCTGAGAACAGGAAGGAACCGATCGGGCGATCTGTCTTTCCCAGGCCAGCGCGCGCCATCTTGATCGCCGATGCCAACGCATCGATCGCCGGATCCTGGCCGAACACGACATTGCGTAAATCGCGATCAATGGTTTGCAATTTGCTGCGCTCATCATGGTTGACCGCCTGCGGCGGAATCCGCGCAATCTTGGCGATGATGTCTTCGATCTCGCCTTTACCGATCGTCTTTTTCTGTTTCGACTTCGGCAAGATTCGTTGTGCCGCGCCCGCTTCGTCGATGACATCGATGGCCTTGTCCGGCAGATGCCGGTCATTGATGAAACGCGCGGCCAGTCCTGCAGCACTGGTCAGTGCCGCAGCGGAATACTTGACGCCGTGATGTTCTTCAAAGCGCGACTTCAAGCCGCGTAAAATCTGCACGGTTTGCTCGACAGTAGGTTCGTTGACATCGATCTTCTGGAATCGCCGCGACAATGCATGGTCTTTCTCGAACACGCCACGGAACTCGTCGTAAGTAGTGGCGCCGATGCATTTCAACTGTCCGCTCGACAATGCCGGCTTGAGCAGATTGGATGCATCCAGCGTACCGCTCGACGCCGAGCCGGCGCCGATGATGGTATGGATCTCATCGATGAACAGGATGCCTTGTGGACTATCATCCTTCAATTGCTTTAGCACGGCTTTCAGACGCTGCTCAAAATCGCCGCGATATTTGGTGCCAGCCAGCAGCGAGCCCATGTCAAGCGAATACACGATCGCATCCTGCAGAACCCTAGGGGCTTCGCCCTGCGTGATGCGCCATGCCAGCCCCTCGGCAATCGCGGTCTTGCCGACGCCGGCTTCGCCGACCAGTAACGGATTGTTCTTACGGCGGCGACATAGTGTCTGAATCACGCGTTCGACTTCATACTCGCGGCCGATCAGCGGATCGATCTTGCCCTCGGTCGCCAGCTTGTTCAGGTTTTGCGTGAACTGGTCGAGCGGACTTTCCTTGGCTTGACCTTTGGCCTGCACTTCTTCGGCGTCTTCCGAGGACTTCTGCGCATCGGTCTGTTGATCCTTGCGCACACCATGCGAAATGAAGTTGACCACGTCGAGACGCGTCACACCTTGCTGGTGCAAGTAGTACACTGCGTGCGAATCTTTCTCACCGAAGATTGCCACCAGAACGTTGGCGCCAGTGACTTCCTTCTTGCAGTTGGAAGCCGATTGCACATGCATGATAGCACGTTGAATCACGCGCTGAAAACCGAGGGTCGGCTGGGTATCAACCTCATTCAAACCCGGGACGATTGGCGTATTGTCGCAAATGAAGATAGTTAGCGTCTTGCGCATATCGTCAATGTTGACAGCAGACGCCCGCAGCACTTCGGCCGCGGACGGATTGTCGAGCAAGGCCAGCAGCAAATGTTCAACTGTGATGAACACATGCCGTGCTTGTCTTGCTTCGACAAACGCCATGTGCAAACTTACTTCCAATTCCTGCGCAATCATGCTTCCTCCGTCATGCATTGCAAGGGATGCCCTGCTTCGCGTGCATGCGTTAATACTAGTTCAACTCTTGTGAATGCAATATCTTTGGGGTAAATACCACACATACCTTTGCCGTTGCGATGCACCTTCAGCATTATCTGCGTCGCAGCTTCACGATCCTTGCTGAAATATTCTTGAAGGATAGCAACTACAAATTCCATTGGGGTATAGTCATCATTCAACAAAAATACCTGATACATGGGAGGCGGCTTGAGCTTCTGCTCCTGCCGCGTCTCTACTGTCCCGTCTTCGTGCTTGGTTACCATGCACCTATTCTAAAACTTTCTGAAAAATGCGCAACGCTCAACGCTGAAAACGAAAATATATACATAGATATTACGCGTTTTATGGATTCTATGCAGATGACGTTAAAACAGATTGAAGCAGGTTGAGGCGGCACGCTAGTGCCGGAGCTTTGCCGTGAGCATGGGATGAGTTTGGCCTCGATTTATAAGTAAGTGGCGGAGCAAATAAGGTGGCATGGATGCGTTGGTGGTGATGCGGGTGAAAGAGTTGAAAGATGAGAGCCGTTGGTTCAAAA
>DCSW01000078.1:12709-13091 GCA_002325825.1 Collimonas sp. UBA1456 | reverse complement strand
TGTAGAGCAAGTCGCGGTAAATGGGGAAGCGAGCCGATTTGAGCTGGTAGTCCAAGTTCTTAAGTTGTCGTTCGGTCTGTTCGGCAGTGAGCATGCGTTCGAGCCAGAGTTACGGCCGATTAGCTTGTTTTGGCTTTTTGGCCTACAATTGATTCTGGGCAGTGGCCATAGCGCAGAGATGCAAGGCGTTCAATTGACTCAGCAGATCAATGGACATTGATCGATCCCAGTAGGTAATCATAACGTTGGCAGTTGGCCAGCGGCCCCATCGTCAGCACAATACCATCAGACACCAAGATGACCGCTGCCAGTGTAGATACGGAGCGATGAGCCGGCGTATTTATTAACCCGAATTGGCACATCTTCATTTCGGCATTGACAT
>DCSW01000078.1:0-12697 GCA_002325825.1 Collimonas sp. UBA1456 | reverse complement strand
CATCGCCTCCGAAATGATCTCGGCTTTCAGCTTCTCTTCTACATAAATCTTTTTGAACCAACGGCTCTCATCTTTCAACTCTTTCATCCGCATCATCATCGACGCATCCATGTCACCGTATTTACTCCGCCACTTGTAGAACGAGACCGAACTCATCCCATGCTCACGACAAAGGTCCGACACTAGCGTGCCGCCTTGACCTGCTTCAAGATGTTGATGATCTGACTTTCGGTAAAGCATGATGCCTCCATGTACAACTTCCTCAAAATCGTATTTAAGAAAATCCTACTTTTAACTGATACTCTTTTTTTGGGGGGTGTAGTATCAAATATTTCCGGGGACAGATCGCAACAATCGGATTTGTCATTTCTGACTAGATTGCCTCCCCTTAGCCTGATCGAACGACTGCGTATCGACATACGTCAAAAACAAGAGATATGCCGGGATTAGCAACGCAAGAGCGGCCTGGAAAATGGCATAGATGGCACCTTTCCTCACCTCGTAGGAGGTGCCTGCAGCATCGACGAATATTTGTCGGGACTCTATCTTGATGAGTATATCCGTGCCTATTTCGATGGTGGATACATCCTCAACTCATACAGTGCGCTAACCAACCTGTCGTATTCAGAGAACGCCTACCGGAATTGGCCTAATTTCCATAGCGACGTCAGGACCTATTCTCGCGATTTTAACCTAATGCTCGACATGCTAACGAGTTTACCGTCGAAGACTGTGCTATAAAAGTCGCTCTTTGGAGCGATTTGACAAAAGAAAGATAAGATGAACAATATCTAGCGTACCGTGTATACTACCTGCAACTGGAAAGGCAGGCGATATCCTGCTTTTCAATTCAAATCTGTGGTACTCAGCAGCCCGAAATCTTACCTCGCCACCACGCATGGCGCTTACTCTGACGTTAACACGTCCCTTCTTCAAGTAGTAGATGGACTACCCACGAAGGCTAGGCGACGCCTTCCGCATCAGCGATAGAATGCGCCTGAATTTTAGGCTATAACGCACGCGTGCCAAGCAATTACGACGAGTAGTATCAGCCACCAGGAAAGCGCATATATAAATCACGCCAGAGATAACGATAGCCGTCAATAAACCGACGATTTCAACCATGTCGTCGCGGCACTGTCGGCCAGCATTTCATATGGCGACGTTCAGCAAAGAGCTGAAGACGAATTCATTGCAGCGCACCAGGATAAGATTTACGGCGCTTTCGTTATGGGCAACGTGCGCTTCATTCAAGTAAGTATTCTGCCGCTGGACAGCAACGCCTAGAACGTCAGAAGCTCAGCCATCGGTTGATGATCGAGCTAGCGCGACTCACTCAATAATCCGTAAAGAATAATCCGTAGCTCGGATATCCTTGGTCAAACTTCCGATGGAGATCCGATCCACCCCGGTTTCTGCAATCGCGCACACAGTGTCCATGTTGATACCGCCAGAGGCTTCTAGCAAGGCTCTGGCGGCAGTCAGGTTGACCGCATCGCGCATGGCGTCGAGGCTGAAGTTGTCTAACAAGACCGAGGTGGCACCGGCGCGCAGCGCTTCGTCGAGCTGTCCCAGATTCTCCACTTCGATCTGAATCGGCACACTGGCGTCCAGACTGAGTGCGGCATTCATCGCGGCAGCGATGCTGCCGGCTGCGGCGATATGGTTTTCCTTGATCAGGATGCCGTCGTATAGCGCCAGTCGCTGGTTATGACCGCCACCGACGCGGACAGCGTATTTTTGCGCCAGACGTAAGCCCGGCAGGGTCTTGCGGGTGTCGACTATATATGCTTTGGTGTGCGCAATCGTATTGACGTAAATCCGTGTAGCGCTGGCGACACCGGATAGCAGTTGGAGAAAATTCAGTGCGCCGCGCTCCGCAGTCAACAAGGCCCGGGCTGGCGCGTCGATGATGCAGGCATCGCTGTCGGCGCTCATCAGATCGCCTTCGGTATAATGCCATTCAATGCGGATGCTAGCATCAAGCTGCTGCATCATCGCCTCAAACCACGGCGAGCCGCATAGCACGGCTTGCTCGCGCACGAGCACCCTGGCTCGCACCTTCTCCTGCGCCGGAACCAGCTTGCCGGTCAGGTCGCCACTGCCGACATCTTCGGCCAATGCAGTACGAATATTGTTGTCAAGGGCCGATTGCAGTGCAGCGTCAAAAGGCGAGAAACGATTCTCTAAATTGCTGGCGAAGTTGCCGATGGAAATACTCATGCTGGGCCGATTCCTGAAAACAGTTTTTGTTCTTGGGCCAGATCGCTGGATGGACGCACATTGGCTTTGCGTTGCGCAGCAAAGTACAGCATACGGTCGATGCAAACCACAGCTTTGCGACCGATCTCTGCGTCGACATGGATTTCATTGCTGCCGGATTCCAGCGCATCGGCTAGATTCTGCAAACCGTTCATCGCCATCCACGGACAATGCGCGCAGCTTTTGCAGGTTGCGCTGTTACCGGCAGTCGGGGCATCGATGAAGCGCTTGCCGGGCGCCGCCATGCGCATCTTGTGCAGGATGCCGTTATCCGTAGCGACGATGAATTCATCGGCATCGAGGCTCTGTGCGGCGGCGATCAACTGCGTAGTCGAGCCAACCATATCAGCCTGCGCCACCACTGCTGCCGGCGATTCCGGATGCACCAGTATCTTGGCATTCGGATGTTGCCGGCGCAGCAATTCCAGCTCAACGCCTTTGAACTCGTCGTGCACCAGGCAGGAGCCTTGCCACAGCAGCATGTCGGCGCCGGCCTGTTTCTGGATATAGCCACCAAGGTGCTTGTCTGGCGCCCACAATATTTTCTTACCCTGCGCATGCAGGTGGGCGACGATATCGAGTCCGATAGAAGAAGTTACCATCCAGTCGGCACGCGCTTTGACTGCTGCGCTGGTGTTGGCGTATACCACCACGGTGCGATCCGGATGGTCATCGCAAAAAGCAGAAAACTCATCGGCAGGACAACCCAGATCAAGCGAACAGGTGGAATCCAGATCTGGCATCAGCACGCGTTTGTGCGGGCTGATTATTTTCGAGGTTTCCCCCATGAACTTAACGCCGGCCACCACTAGCGTCTTGGCCGGATGATCACGGCCGAAACGCGCCATTTCCAGCGAATCGGAGACGCAACCGCCAGTCTCTTCCGCCAGGTCCTGTAAATCGGCATCGACATAATAATGCGCTACCAGAACAGCTTGCTGTTCTTTCAACAAGCGTTTGATGCGCTGCCTAAGCGTGATTTTCTGTTCTGGCGAAGGGATGTTAGGGACACGAGCCCAGGCATGGGCGGTACAACTCGTACCCGAACTGCTGCCTAGGTCCATTTGCGGCCGCTCGAATTCAACGGTTTTGATGACTTGGGTTTGCATGACAGTGATGGCGGCTATAGGTAAATGAATGTGATGCCATAAGAGCGCAATGATACGAAATAAGGCGCCATAACATATTTGACAGCGGTGTAACAAATAAGAAATCGGACGTGAATTCTACCGTTATCCTTAAAACATGTGTCAACATTGCTAGATTACAACCATGCATGAGCCACCATGGCATTATTTATTTAGAAATAACTATTGAAACCTGAAACTGACAATACATCGGCCACTTGAAGCCTGCGCAGCACTCTCATGACAACGATAAGAACACGGTGGAGATCATGATCATTCTTGACAAGACCGAACTAGGCTGCGCTGAAATCGCCACCTGCGACCAAGCCATCGGAGCGTGCCTACGCACCTTGACCTTGCTACGCTACTATTGTAGGGTGGCAAAAACGTCGATAATAAGTTGCTGCAAAAAGTGTCAGGCTTGGACCTTGGCCAAGAACATCTGGATCAACTGCTGCAGGCCGGCCCGATCCAGTTCGTCAACAGCAGCGGTAGTGCAGCAATGATTACTGGACCAGCAACAACAAAAGACATGAGTGCGACTGCATCATTGCCGTAATCTGCAACAGAAAGTTACACAGCTTTCCGCATAACAGATTTTGCCGTAAGGCACGGAACCAGTTCGAAGCGATATATCATTTTTACAACGATACAATCAACCGCATGATCGGCCTGAGCGGCTACGACTTATAGTTGAAAGTCGAGAGCGCCAGCAGCGTTCGGAATTTTCGGAAATTACACCAAGCGTATCTGGAAGCCGCACTCAGAACCAAGGGCAAAGAAATCGCCAGCATCCTACGCGGCCGGCTAGACCAGTTGCCGTACTTGGGCGAACGCGAGCCAAGTGGCGCGTAACGTGCGGGTAAGTTTTTTTGCCAGCACGTTACGCGATAACAGGCGTATAGGCACAAGTGGCAGAGACATCTTTGTGGAATAACTTCGAGCGTGAGCACGATGTACCCACGCTACATTTTAGCGATAAAAAAGCGTTTCGGATAAAATTCCGCCACGCTTTTTTTACAACGCGCGCTAACTTTTTTGGCCGTAATTTTAGTTATTCAATGCCCTGGCTGCGCAAATAATACTCATAGCTGCCATGGAAATCAACCACTTCGTTTTCCTTGACTTCCAACACCCGGGTCGCCAGCGACGATACGAATTCACGATCATGCGACACGAAGATCAGCGTACCGGCATATTTTTCCAGCGCGATATTGAGGGATTCGATTGATTCCATATCCATGTGGTTGGTCGGCTCGTCGAGTAACAGCACATTATGGCGGCCCAGCATCAGCTTGCCGTACATCATGCGGCCCTTCTCACCACCGGACAGTACCTTGACCGACTTCTTGACATCGTCGCCGCTGAATAGCAGGCGGCCCAGGATGGAACGCACGGCCTGGTCGTCATCGCCTTCTTGAGTCCACCGGCCCATCCAGTCGGTCAATGTCTTGTCGGTCGCAAAATCCTCGGTGGGATCTTGAGGCATGTAGCCGACGTTGGCGTTTTCCGCCCACTTGACCAGACCGCTGTCAACTTCCATGCCGGCGATGTCGGCACCACCAATGCTACGCAATAGTGTGGTCTTACCGGCGCCGTTGGCGCCGATGATAGCGATCTTCTCGCCGGCCTCAACCATGATGTTGAAATTCTTAAAGATCGGCCGGTGGTAGGCCTTGCTGATACTTTGTACTTCTACCGCCATACGATGTAATTTCTTCTCGCCGTCGAAACGTACGAATGGATTGGCGCGGCTGGATGGCTTGACATCCTCGATCTTAATTTTTTCAATCTGCTTGGCACGCGATGTGGCCTGTCGTGCCTTCGATTTGTTGGCCGAAAAGCGACGCACGAAATCCTGCAGTTCCGCGACCTTATCCTTGGCCTTGGCGTTCGCCGACAACTGCTGCGCCCGCGCTTGCGAGACCGCCAGCATGTAGTCGTCGTAATTACCCGGATAAACCTTCAATGTGCCGTAGTCCATGTCGGTCATGTGAGTGCAGACCTGGTTCAGGAAGTGGCGATCATGGGAGATGATGATCATGGTGGAATTGCGCTGGTTCAGCACATCTTCCAGCCAGCGGATGGTGTTGATATCGAGATTGTTGGTCGGTTCGTCGAGCAGTAGGATATCCGGATTCGAGAACAGCGCCTGCGCCAGCAACACGCGTAGTTTCCAGCCTGGCGCAACATTGCTCATCGCCCCCCGATGCTGGTCGATTGCCACCCCAACACCCAGCAACAGTTCGCCGGCACGCGCTTCGGCTGTATAGCCATCATATTCAGCAAAGCGCGCTTCCAGATCGGCAGCCTTCATGTAGTCGTCGTCGGTTGCTTCGGGATTAGCGTAGATTGCATCTCGTTCGGACATCGCTGCCCACATTTCAGTATGCCCCATCATCACCACATCCAGCACACGCATTTCCTCGAATGCGAATTGGTCCTGGCGCAATTTACCCAGGCGCTCGTTCGGATCGAGCATCACGTTACCAGCCGACGGCTCCAGATCGCCTCCCAAAATCTTCATGAACGTCGACTTGCCACAGCCGTTCGCGCCGATCAGACCGTAGCGATTACCATCGCCGAATTTGACGGAAATGTTTTCAAACAGCGGCTTAGGGCCGAACTGCATTGTGATATTTGAGGTGGAGAGCATCTTGAAATTGAACTTTTTAATTAAATCAGTAGTTTATGCTGCAACTGTGTATTATACACAACACTCAAATATCCACTTAATAGCGCTATATAAAACAACGACTTACCACCGTATTTTCGGCAAATTCGGAAATATGCAAGATTTGCAAAAGCATCGAAATACTCCCACCAAAATGGGGCCGCCCCCGAATCGGAGAGTTGGCCTTGATTCCGGTCAAATAACTGGCAACCAGAACCGACGAATGGTGCGGTGGAAACAGCACTTTGATATCGTTGATTGTGCCATAGGCACCCGAACCGGTTTTGTATGCCACGCGACAGGTTGGCGGCCATCAGCCAGCAGGCCAAGAATCTTGATGGGAGAATAGGCGCACAACTGTTTCGCAGGTTGCCGTGTGGCTCGATGCTAACCGATAAGAGCATGACCCTACTGCCGGTGCTGGCCAAATCATTCGGCCGCATCGCCGCCGTCTCCCCGTTCGCCGACTTGCGTCTGCTGCACAACAATAACCGGGGCAGTATTACCGGTGAAGGCGTAGACTACGCAATCCGCTTCGGCGATGGTGCATAGCACGGCACCGAATACCCGTTGGCCGCGCCGCTATCGCCGCGTTGCTGCGCGCCCCGGCCGATCTGGCCGGACAAGTGCTGCTACGCCCATATGAGGTCGATGAATGGGCCAGCTGATGCGCTGCCGGAAACCAGCCTTTCCCCGTGCTGAGAGACAGCGTATTCGATTCATCATTGACCATGGCGAAAGCTGTCCTCCAAATCGCCGGCGTAGTCCTACTACCCATCAAGATGTTCAGTCGCGAACTCCAGCAAGGCCGTCTGGTAAAGTTATTCGACATCGAAATCGCCGGCGGAAGATACTGGCTAACTCGCTTCAAGTCAAAACAAATGACCCCGGTAATGAAATCTTTTCTTGATTGGCTGCGCAAAACAACCACCGCCTAACGAACAATTAGGGCGGAGTCAAATTAATTACATGCCACGTATTTGCGCACGCATTACCAGACTAAGCGATCATCACCCAGCCGGTTAAAAAACAAAATCAGTCTGTCAACGCGAAGTGATTCTGAGAATTAAATTGAAACAAGTTCAACTCCGAACGCAGCCCGGCCTGTATGTCGACCGGCAGCATTACTCTGTCGCGGATGTCGCTGAATGGCAGGCCGATCAGAATCGCTACAGATACATGGGTACGTAAAAAAGCCAACATAGCATCGTGGTCGTTGTCGTGCGACGCTAAACGATATTTGAAAAATCGCCGATTACGATCGTCTTCTGTCGATTCAGGATGCCGGAATATTGCAGCTGCAGCATCATCCACTCAATCCGATAAGGATGCTCGCCGACATTCCCTAGAAATAAAATACCGCCTTCGATATTCGGCAAATACGGTGTGCCGATCAAATGCGGCAACATCGCCAGGTTGCCGCCCCAAAGCGTTCTGCTGATGCGCATATATGGGTTGTTGGTGGCAGCAAATCACAATACCTGATACGGTAGCCGTAGAGATTGCCAGAAATGCGACATCGTGAACTTGCTTAGCTCAGCATCACCGAAATCGCCTCACAGTATCGGACCGGCTAGGCGCGCCGGTCGGTGCCAGCAGCGCCAGATGCAACGCCGTGATATCGCTATAGCTAACGAAGATCTTCTTACTGGCGGTAAGGCGGCATATATCCGTCAGCGGCAACAACCGCGACATCCCATAGCTACCGCGCAACTCCAGCACGATCTGCACTTGCAGATTATCGATCGCTTCGTAGATCTGCGCTACCCGCACCGCATCGGCGCCACCTAAGCACCGATACTGTGCCGCCGGATCTTAGTAGTCATAGATCAAGCAGCCGTGATGCTGCAGAGCCCGGATACCGCGCACCGACACCTGTTCGTCTAGGGCGGAACCGCCGGGATAAATCAACGCCACGCCGACCGACGAATTGTTTTGCTTGTGCTTGGGTAGATTCGGTCACGATTATTTTTGTTGAGCTTGCCGACGTTCGGCGAAAAATTGCTTGAGTAGTGTGGCACATTCGTCAGCCAGCACGCCAGCACTCAGTTCGGTGTGATGATTCAATTTTTTTTGCTCGAATAGATTGAGCACCGAGCCGCAGGCGCCGGTCTTGGGATCGCTGGCACCATAGATTACGCGCGCCAGACGTGCATGCATCATGGCGCTGGCGCACATCGCGCAGGGCTCCAATGTCACGTAAAGTTCACAGCCCAGCAAGCGATAATTACCGAGAATGGCGGAAGCCGCGCGCAACGCTATGATTTCCGCATGCGCAGTAGGATCGTAGTTACCAATCGGCTGGTTGAATCCGGTAGCGATAACCTGTCCATCTTTTACCACTAGCGCGCCTACCGGCACTTCTTCCACAGCCCACGCATTGCGAGCTTGAGAAATGGCTTGTTGCATATAAATTTCGTCACGCATGGCTAGTCTAAAAATAACTGGCTATCAAAGGTCTTCGGAAATTTCTGCCCAGCAGTTTGGGGTTTCGTGCAGCACCAGTTTCTGCAGGTGTAGGCCGGTGCCGTAGTGATCCTTGTAGGCTACCTTCAGGACATCGTAAGCGGTGCGTGCCAGATTCTCGACAGTGGGAATGCGATCGATGATGACGGTCTTGTGATTCGGCAGCATCGCCAGAAAATCGCGGACTGTGGTGTCTTTTTCATAGACCAGGAAGGCGTGATCCCAGACATCCACCAGATGCTGCCTGGCCAGTGTTTTGATGTCAGAAAAATCCATGATCATGCCGTTGTCAGAACTACCATCGACTTCGATGACAGCACCGACCAGCGTGATTTTCAGAGTATAGCGATGACCATGCAGGTTACGGCATTGGCTCTTGTGATCGGGAATCCGGTGGCCAGCGTCAAATTCGAGTTTGCGGGTGATGGCAATCATAAATAATGAGTTTTCAATACAATCTGAAATCGGTTCAAGGAATCTGCAGCAGCTTGTGGGTTTGCAAGCTCAACTTCCATTTCGGCCGACGTTTGCAGGTCTCAATCGCAAGCTCCAGATTGCGCGCCAGTTGCGGGCCATCCATCGCCTGCAGATAAAAATGTTCGAAATCGAGCAATTCGTATGCCGCCAGCGACTGGTCGATTTGCGGAATCACCACCTTCAACTCATTGCCTTTGCGCAGCTTCAACACTGAACCCATCTTCGGGCTGACGCAAATCCAATCGATACCAGGCGGCGGTTCCAGCGTGCCATTGGTTTCAACAGCAATCGCAAAGCTTGCCGCATGCATGCTGTCGATCAGTGCCGCATCCAGTTGCAGCAGCGGCTCGCCACCGGTGAACACAACGAACTTGCTGGTAGCGTAGGTATCCGGCCACAATGCATTGATAGTTTGCGCGAGCAATCCACTATCCTTGAACTTACTTCCGCCTTCGCCGTCTGTGCCGACAAAATCGGTATCGCAAAACTGGCATACCGCGCTGCTACGATCTTCTTCGCGGCCGGTCCACAAATTGCAGCCGCTAAAGCGGCAAAACACCGCAGGGCGACCGGCATGGGCGCCCTCGCCTTGCAATGTATAGAAAACTTCCTTGATGCTGTAGGTCACGATGCTTCCCGCATAGTTTTATCAGCCTCGACCCATCCCCATGGATAAACGAGGGAGAACATCGTCAATACTCCCAGTTTTTCGTCATTTTCAAACTCAAAGACGATGACTTTTTTGATGCTGGAGGCGGATGATCAAGCGTGCAGAAACTGCAATCCACCAGAATTTTTGTCAACTTCACGAAGTAATTCCGCATTATTACCACAATTTTTTGACCCAGATTAACATTGTACCGTAAACAGGCAATGTCGCTCCGATGAAAAATATTGCATGACGAACAATATGAGAAATGGATACTCATACCATACGATCTGCATCGAGCGCCAGCAATCCTGCTAACAGCTATTCGCTGAATCCTGACAAAGCCTCCTGACTAATGTCAAGACCAAAGAAATAAATTGCCATTGGCCTAGAATTTCAATCTACAAAGTACACAATCAAGCTTGATATGAGAGACTCTAACGTCACCTCCAAACGCCGCGGCAACAAAGCAAAATTACCGAGCAAACCTTGTGTCACATGCGTTTTACCAATGAGTTGGCGGCGAAACTGGTCTAAAAACTGGTCAGAGGTCAAGTACTGCTCTGAAGCGTGTCGGCGCAACAAGGCACGCCATGACTAAATTGCGTTCGCTGCTGCCGAGTGATCAGCTTAATTTGGACGCCGCTGCTTTCGATGGTTTTGATCCCGAGCAGGATATGGACAGGATAGCCGAGGTGGAGGAAGAATCACGCAATGTGCGGTCCAGCAAACAGCGCATAGTGCTGTTTCTCGTAACGATGCGTCATTTCGCGCTGGACCCTGAGAAACGACGTCGCCACCCTGCATTACACCCAACTCGATGCCACTCACAACGCCGGCATCCTGCGCGTGCAATTGGAGGCCGATATCGTTTAACTAAAACTTGAGCGACTGATCATGACAGCCCCAGACGACTGGCTTGTTCTGCAATCAATCAAAGCATCTGTCGCCGCCATGGGCCTGCCGCCGGAGGTGCATGAAGATCGCCATTTCTTTATCAGCGTGCGCGAATTCGCAGCCTATGTCAAAGGCCGAAAAACGCTGCGAATGAAATATTTCTATCGCGAGCAACGCAAACGCCATCGAATCTTGATGGGCTCGAATAGTTTGGCTGATACACCTTTGGGCGGCAAGTGAAACTTTGACAGCGACAATCGCGAGGCCTTCGACGCCAACAGTCAAGGCTTATTGCCAGCCCGCACAAGCTTCGAGCCGGATGTAATCACCCGCGAGGTAATTGCACTTGTCAATGCGCGCTTCGCCGGCCATCCGGGACGGCTCGACAGTTTTGCCTGGCCCGTCATCCGCCCCCAATCGTTGCAATCGTTCATCGATGATAGACTGCCACTGTTCGAGCGCCTTCAGGATGCCATGTAGTCTGGCGATCCTTGACTGTATCACTATTACCTATCTGCCGCATTTAACATGAAGCTGCTCAATCCGCGCGAGGTAGTCACAGCGGTCGAGCTCGCCTATCAAACCAGCGCCACGTCGCTTGACAGCGTCAAGGGTCTCATCCGCCAGATCTTCGGCTAACGTGAATATGTTCGCGACGTATATTGAACGCAGATGTCAGGCTATGCCGAACACAATTGACTCGATGCCAAACGATAACTATCGACCTGGTGCTGGACCGGCGAGACAGACATGGCCTGCCTGCGCGACGCCTTGACGCAAACCCTGACACTGCTATGTCAATTATATTTAACGCTTGATGGTGCCCGGCTTGTACCCCCTCATCCTAGGAATGCGACCGCAGCAGGTATATGCCTGGTATTTGGCTGCAGTAGCGTGGGTCGAGCTACCCAACACGCTGGGCATGAGCCAATACGCCGACAGTGGCTTGATGGGTAGCAAACCCTATATCGCCACAGCCAAGTACATCCAGCGCATGAGCCCGCATTGCTGCGGTCAAGCCAGGCACCTATGTCCACAGCCGAAATGCGATTGATGGCGCGGTAAGTGGCCTCTCGCCCTATATCACGCACGGCTGCGTGACCTTGCAGCAGGTATTGGAAGGCTGCACCGGCGTGCCAGTGGTCGATATAACCGTACGTCAGCTATGCGCAACAGGAACGCCGCACAACCGCGTGTGCATGTAGCTGGCCAGCTATGTGGTCCACCTGCGCAAAGTATGCTGACGCAGCGCCGCCGACTGGCTATATTCCAATTTTCTCGATGGCAACCTTGCTAGCAACTCCATCTTCGTCGTAGACTTTCACAGCGCCTGGCTCTGGAGCGACGAACGTTGGCGTTTTGTCGGCACGCGTATGGTAGAACTGACGCCCATCCGTTGGTGTACGGCAGCACAGTTGTATCGACTAAGCCTTGAGTCATGCCAGCCGGGTGAACAGCGTGGGCGAGCCGCACCTAATGCCCCTTGGCTGCCACATTAGGCTGAGTGCGCTTCAAAGCCAATGCTGTTTCCTGTGGTTGATCGTCCCTGCAACTCCTTCTCACAATGGCGAACCCGCGCTTCGTTCGACCTGCAATCCTCTGCTGAACATCTTGTACGATGGCGCATGCCCTTTATACAACCGAGAAGTCGCGCTATATCAGCGCGCCTAAGCCAGAGTAACACCCCGCTTTGCCGATATCAGCGCAGGCAACGCTGCATTGCCGTCCGGCGCTACACGAGAACAACTACTCAGGCGATTTCATGTACGCACTCCTGACGGCAAGCCACTCAGTGGCGCCGAGGCTTTCGTCATGATCTGGGCTGCATTGCCCGGGTGACGTTGTCTGGTATTTACCGCCAAACTACCTAGTGTAATGTGATTGATGGGGCGGAGCTATTGTCTTTTTTTGCACTGCCGAACAACACTGCCAAAATGAGCTGCTGCACGCATGGATCGCTCAGACTTATAGGCTTGAGGATTCTCTCAATGTTCCACAACTACTGCAACGGACTCGTTTCGATAATGCAGCGGATCTAAGAACGACTTTGTTGAGCTATCTGAATCTGCACAACTACCATAATCAGCAGCACGTCATCGACGGCCAAACATCGGCAATTTCCCCCATTTTTAAGCAAAGTTAAAA
>DCSW01000079.1:4759-4943 GCA_002325825.1 Collimonas sp. UBA1456 | reverse complement strand
ACAGGAAGCAAAGGCCAAAGCTCCCAGTTGCATTGGTTCGCAGTCAGCCAGATTCATCAGTCCGCGACACGCGCATTATCTTCCGATAACTCTTTCATCCGCATCACCACCAACGCATCCATGCCACCGTATTTGCTCCGCCGCTTGTGGATCGAGATCAAACTCATCCCATGCTCACGGCAAA
>DCSW01000079.1:0-4733 GCA_002325825.1 Collimonas sp. UBA1456 | reverse complement strand
TGTCTCCATGTACAGTTTCCTCAATACAACTTCCTCAAAATCGCATTTAAGAAAATCCTACTTTAACTGATATTTTTTGGATGAATTACCCACGTCACTAGATAAAAATGTTATTTTTTTAGAAAAGTTTGTAGTCGTCCAGCATTATATTAGCGGACCGCTTAGCAGACTGCTTTGATAGTTGTTGAGCTAACAATATAAATGATTAATTATATCGCAAATCGTTAGGCGCTACGGTTACCGTCGCCTGCGCAACACGGCATAATAAGGGCATGGAACAACAAATTCTCGACATCGATACTGCCGATTGGCAGATCCGCATACCCAACTCGGGCTGGATTTCCGCGCTTGAGTCTGGAAAGGTTTTATATTGTCCTCATCTGAGCCTCGCCTTAACCACTGACGAGCGGCGTTTCCTGACGCCGGCGATTCGCGATCCAAAGAGTCGCAATATCAGTCTCGATGCCAAAGGTCAGCTTAAAGGCGCGATAGGTGAAGAAGCAGACCAGACGGCGCTGGCGAGCATGATCGGACGTTTCCGAATGCACGCCCAACAGCTGATTTCCTCTTTGCTGCCGGCGTATGTCGATGCTGATAGTGGATTGCGGCTGGCACCGACCAGCTATCGGCCGATGAGAGTGGAAACGCGTGAGCAATCCTGGCGCGCCGATGACCGTCGCATGCATGTCGACGCATTTCCTTCCCGACCAAATTACGGAGAGCGTATCTTGCGTGTCTTTACCAACGTCAACCCGGATGGCGTGCCACGCGTATGGCGTGTCGGTGAGCCGTTCGAGGATGTGGCTCAGCGCTTCTTACCTAAAGTAAAGGCATATTCGCGCTGGCAGGCGCAGCTATTGAATGCGTTGCATATCACCAAGTCATTACGCAGCGAATACGATCATTTGATGCTGCAATTGCATGATGCGATGAAATCGGATCTGGACTATCAAAAAAACGGCCCGCAAGTCACGAAGTCGTTTGCGGCCGGATCGGTGTGGGTATGTTTTTCCGATCAGACGCCGCATGCGGTGATGTCGGGCCAGTACATGATGGAGCAAACCTTCCATCTACCAGTCGCTCACCAGTATGACCAGGATGCCAGTCCGCTGGCGATCCTGAGCCGCCTCACCGGACGCGTGTTGATCAAATGAAGTCGGCTGCGGGGTTTAATGCAGGGCGGGCCTGGCGTATTCGTTTGTTGTATTCGGCAGTGTGGTGGCTGGCGATGCCGATGGTATTGCTGCGTTTGTGGCGGCGCGGTAGCAAGGAGCCTAGCTACCGGCAGAATGTGCTGGAACGGATCGGTTTTTATCCGCCCCAGACGTCTGAACTGGCGTCGCGTACGTTTCTGTGGGTGCATGCCGTGTCGGTGGGAGAAACACACGCTGCCGAGCCGCTGATTGCGGCGCTGCTAGATACTTATCCAGAACATGCGATCCTGCTAACGCACATGACAGCGACCGGGCGTGCGACCGGGCAAGCTTTGTTCGGGAAGTCACCACGAGTGCAGCAATCTTTTTTACCATACGATACCAGCTGGATGGTCGGGCGCTTCCTGCGGCATTTCAAGCCATCGTTGTGCATCTTGATGGAAACCGAGGTGTGGCCCAATCTGATCGCCAAATGCGGCCGATATCAGGTACCGGTGGCGCTGGTCAATGCGCGTTTGTCAGAACGGTCGTTGCGGCGTGGTAAACGCTTTTCAACATTGATGACCGAAGCGGCTGCCGGTATGTCTTGCGTTGGCGCGCAAACCGAAGCCGACGCCGCACGCCTGCGGCAACTCGGGAGAGGCAATGTGCATGTGACCGGCAGCGTCAAATTCGACGTGACGCCGCCGTCGGCTTTGCTGGAGCTTGGTGGCGCGTTGCGCGCGCAGATCGACAATCGCCGCATCTTGCTGTGCGCCAGTACACGAGAAGGAGAGGAGGAGTTAATCCTCGATGCGTTGGTACGTCGCAGCGATGACCCGGCGTATGCCGATTTACTGACTGTGATTGTAGCGCGACACCCGCAGCGCTTTGATGAAATTGTCGAGATGGCGACCAGCAAAGGTTTACCGCCGTTGCGACGGACCCGCTTGGTGCACTCCGCAGTGCCTGCCAAGGTGAGGCTGCTGATCGGGGATTCGATGGATGAAATGTTTGCTTATTACTCGCTGTGCGACGTCGCTTTCATCGGCGGCAGCTTGTTGCCGATGGGCGGGCAAAACCTGATCGAGGCTTTTGCGGTAGGCAAGCCGGTATTGATCGGTCCGCATACCTTTAATTTCTCGGAAATTACCGAACAAGCGATTGCTGCCGGTGCTGCGCAGCGAGTGACCGATGTCGAGAATATGCTGGATGCTGCGCTACACCTGCTGCAAAATGATCAAGAGCGCCAGTTCATGGGCCAACAAGCCGCTGATTTTGCGAAGCAGCATCGCGGTGCTACGGCACGCACCATGGGATTGCTGCAGCCGCTGATTGTCGGTATCTGACGATGACTGTTTCGTTAATCGTTACTAAAGTAGTCGCTTCGCTACTACTGTTACCGGCCAATCTGATACTGGTATGTGTTGCTGGTATGCTGTTGCGACACAGGTGTCCGCGCCTTGGCATCGCGGTCAACCTTTCGGCTTTGACGCTATTGGTGATATTGAGTATCAAGGTCGGCGCATTGTTGTTGGCGGCGCCGTTGGAGCAGCGCACGCCGCCACTGGTTGGTAATGTTGTTGGTGATGCTCAAGTCATCGTTATTTCTAGGTGGAGGGCGGGTTAGCGAGTGTGCCCGAATAATCACAAATTACCGGACTTTGGCGCGTCTGCGATACGGTGCCAGACTCGCTTGTCGATACTGTTATCATACGGTATGCCTGACAGCAGCAACACTTCCGAAGCGGCAGTGATGGCAGATAGTTTGAGGGGCATCTTCGGGGTGCCAGTGAAGTGGTTGGAAAGCGCTTCTGGCAATAGCGAGAATACCGGGCAAAATGCCGCCTTATCGGCTGAGATATTGCGGCAGGCCAGCATCACAAAAATAACGCCGGTGACCGACGCATTGCATATGTAGCTAGCAAGTCATGTTTGTTGATGCCGGCCCGGAAATGATCCCGGCGATCTCCCCCCTATTTCTTATACAGGATCAGCTGACGCCATTGAGCTTCCTACCCTCGAGCGAGAGAATGCAGCGTAGCACCTACGCCTTGTATGAATGGCTGTAGTGGTATCGGATACGGAATGGCAGCGCGTAAAGCTAAGGAACGCAGCGATTGTCAATTGAATCGAATGCACTTCACAGTGTGAAGCTACTCACTGTTAGTCGAGTCGAATGGAGAAGAAAGTAGTTTTATCAATGTATCTAGTGACATGTTGAATGTAAATTTTCCACCCTTCGCTTCTTCAAACTACGCACTGATATTACTGTATTATTGCAAAATAACAATTTTATAAATTATTTCAATTGAGTTTATCCTTGATTTTTCATGGAGATTCATAATCAGATTCGATAAGGATTGCAATTGGGCACCCATTTATCCAGTCATTCAACATCTGAAATATCTTCCAGTCAAGACATTGCACATATCGCATTTGGTGTCGACACCAATTATTTTAGAGGTATGGCAGTAAATATTACGTCGATACTAAAAAATAATCCTGGTATGGCTTTTGTCTTCCATGTATTTGCTTTCTCTATTACCGATGACAACCGACGCAGGTTGACGGAACTGGAGAAAATGTATGATATTTCTATTGATACTCATATCCTTCATCAAGATATTCTTTCTGAATTTACACAGTTTCCATGTTTTTCACAACATTCGATCGGAACTTTTATTCGGATATTGATCCCTAATCTACTGCGAGGTATAACGTACAAAGTACTTTATCTAGATGCTGACATATTATGCATGGGAGATCTAAGTGAGCTACACTCTATTGATATAGATAAGTGTATTGCTGCGGTTGTGCATGATGAATTCGAAACTACCGCAAAAACACAAATTGCCGAGCTTAATCTTTCTCATCCCAAATATTTTAATACTGGTGTGATGTATATTAATGTCGACAATTGGGTCGAAAATAAATGCCAGAACAAAGCACTTACTATACTATCGACTCAGAAACTACTTTTTGCGGAACAAGATGCGTTAAATTTAGCATTAAATGGTCGAGTAAAATATATCGATGATAAGTGGAATTATCGCTACCATTTAGTTGATTTTCTTAGTAAAGGAAGTAATTCGTTGGCTGTTACTGAGCTGATTATATTCATGCATTTCACTGGACCAGTAAAACCTTGGCAGGACTGGTGTTTACATGAAGCCAAGGAGATTTTTATTGTTTATCAGGACGCTTCCTCGTGGGCAGATGTGCCTCTGAATCAGCCTAAAAGTGCGAGAGATTTTAAACTGTTTTCAAAATTTCTTATTAAGCAAGGCAGAGTTGCTGATGGCATCTTCTGCCATGTTAAGTATCTCTGGTTGAGAGCATCAAGGAATATGAAGTATCGTTAATATTTAATATTAATAAATCGACTCAAGGTTGATAATGATGGTAATTTCACCACAGAAAAGTATCAGTTAAAAGTAAAATTTTTTTAAATGCGATTTTGAGGAAGTTGTACACAAAGACATCACGCTTTACCGAAAGTCAGATTGTAGCGTCCCGTCAAGTAGCTAGTAAGGATGTAGAGTTTTCCGCCTGTTTCCGATACGATTTGGGCGACAACCCACCCAGTGCTGGATGTGG
>DCSW01000029.1 GCA_002325825.1 Collimonas sp. UBA1456 | reverse complement strand
AGCCTAGGATGAGTACACTTTTAACGCAGCATTTATAGTATCAGATAGCGCGACGGCGGCAGATCGGGCAACGTCAGCTTCGGCAAGTGCTGCGGCAGTGAATTCAAATACAACATTTTGCAGCTCTTGCGTCAGATGTCGTCCAGTACTATCAGCCGCAACTGTGCCGGTCCCTGCAACAACGTTTGATCCAGGAGCGGCGGCGTTACTAACGGCAAGCCTGGGTCTTCCGGACTATCAGGGTAAAGCAGGATATTGTAGGCCGGGTAGACCAGGAAGTAGGATGCATGCGCAGCGTCCGGTCCCGGCGCTTTGCTCGAACAAGCGCACCAACAGGCTATCGCACAGCACATCTGCGACCATGAATTCGCATCTCAGCGTAATCCCCCAAACTCTGCTCGGCTGATCGCAACATCAAGCCGGCATCGTTGAAGCTGGCGACCGGATTGCTGTGCAGCTTGAGCACCGCTTTCGCGGAACCAGCGATCCAACAAATCGGCATCGCCCAGCCATCGGCCTCTTTCAGAATCACCACTATCTGGCTCTCCCTAAATCACGACTTCTTCATGCCAATCCCCCTATCGTTTAATACTGATTGCCAAACAACAGAAAATTCCGCATCCAAAGTGTCTTAATTTAAGGGAAGACTACACCAGAAATTACCTTAATTACGATGAACAGCACCACGCCGACGATAGCGATGGTGCGGTACTGGGGTACTAGATAAGCCACTGCCCCTTGTTGGATGGCTGCTGCGATCTCCTGCATGTGCGGGTCTCCTGGATCCTGTTTCAATATCCACTTGCGTAAAACTAATCCGTAAATGAGCGCGACAATGCCGCAAGCAACAGCAAATAATAGACTTTATGCCATGTTGGCTATTCCTATTTTGGAACGACCATCACGACAAAGTAAGACAAGCGCACAACTTCACTGGATTTTTTAGCCAATACTGTGTATTGCAAAACTTTCCGTTGCTCTTTTATTGTCGGAGACTTGCCTGGGCTGGCGTTGATAATTGTAGCACTGCTGCCGCATCGGATATCTATATCGGATATACGGCCATTGCGTACTTTAATTTTGTGGCACGGTTACTGGAAAAAGAAGCGTTAGTAAATTCTGTCGCAGAAACAGAAAATACAATAAAGAAGCGGACCCGAGTACGCTTTATCTTATGCTTCTAACGCCGCAAATGTGCTGTCGCGTATTTGTTCGACCGGACCGACACCTGCTATCTTGCGATATTTCGGCGCGCCGGGCCGCCCCGATTTAGCCAAATCACCATAGTAATTGACCAGCACTTCAGTCTGTTCGTGGTACACAGACAGACGCTTCTTGACGGTTTCTTCCTTATCGTCGTCGCGCTGGATCAGATCTTCGCCAGTCACATCGTCCTTGCCAGCAATTTTTGGCGGGTTGAACTTGGCATGATATGTGCGACCCGACGACAAATGCACGCGGCGACCGCTCATGCGCTCGATGATGGCTGTGTCAGGCACATCGATTTCCAGAACGTAGTCGATCATCACGCCGACATCCTTCATTGCATCGGCTTGCGGAATGGTGCGCGGAAAACCGTCGAACAGGTAGCCGTTGACGCAATCCGCCTGCTTCAGGCGGTCTTTGACCAAGCTGATAATAATGTCGTCCGATATCAGGCCACCGGCGTCCACCACCTTCTTGGCTTTGATACCGAGCGGGGTTCCAGCCTTAACTGCTGCGCGCAACATGTCGCCGGTGGAAATCTGCGGGATGTTAAATTTTTCTTTAATAAAAGTCGCTTGCGTGCCTTTACCGGCACCAGGCGCTCCTAAAAGGATGAGGCGCATATTAAATCCTAAGGTGAGTTTGTGAAGTGGGTTGTGACGACGGCGTGCTTCACGGTGCGCGCAGCAACATATCCCGATATGCTTTCATCTATACACGCTATCTTTGCATGAAACTTACCATATAATTTTACCAAACAGCTGGTTCGCAGCACTATTCCTGTTTTTACATCGATGATGAAAACCCTAAATTAGTGCGCTGTGGCGGCACTCATACATTGCCAGAGGCAGTACTGAATGCAAGCCTGACACGTTCCAGATTTTCCGGCGTATCGACGCCGACAGCGGGCGTGGCAGCCGCGATATGCACCGCAATGGCGTAGCCGTGCCACAGCACGCGCAACTGCTCCAGAGCCTCGACCTGTTCCAGCGGCGACACCCCCAAGGTTGGATAAGTTTGCAAAAAGTTATTACTGTAAGCATACAAGCCGATGTGACGCAACGGCTTGTATGCTGGTGGCAGACTCTGCTGAGTCTGCGCAAAACCGTCTCGGTGCCAGGGAATAGTTGCTCTCGAAAAATACAGAGCGCGTCCCGCTTGATTCAGCACCACCTTGACCACATTCGGATTAAAACCATCAGCCGCAGCATCGATCGCGTGTGCGGCGGTCGCCATCGGCACCTCGCTGCTGATCAGCGCCGCAGTTGCGGCAATCAGCGCTGGATCGATCAGCGGCTCGTCGCCCTGCACATTGACCACCACCGCATCAGCTTCCAATCCAAGTGTCGCCGCCACTTCGGCGATGCGGTCGGTGCCGGACGGATGATCGGCGCGAGTCAGGCGTGCAGCAACTCCATGTTTGGCGCATACCAATAAGACTTCTGCGTGGTCGGTGGCGACGATGACTTGCGTCGCGCTGGACAACGCTGCGCGCTCGGCAGTGCGGACGATCATCGGCTTGCCGCAGATATCGACCAGCGGCTTGTTCGGCAAGCGAGTAGACGCCAGACGTGCGGGAATGATGACGGTAAAAGGAATTAATGCTTTCACAATATTGATATCGCTGACTTACAGAGGAGCGGATGGCGCCACCAGTTCCGGCGTGGCATTCATGTCGCGTGCCTGGTCAGCCCACATGATCGGAATGCCGTCACGGATCGGATATGCCAACTTGTCGGCGTTACAAATTAGTTCCAGGGCTTTCTTGTCGTGTTGCAGCGGACCTTTGCAGATCGGACAAACCAGGATGTCAAGCAGTCGAGCGTACACGGAGTTTCTCCAGAATGTGATGTATTTGATGTGACAGCGCCGAATCGATCTGCGCTGTCACCGGCACGACCCAGATGCGCGGGTCATGCTTGATACTTTCTATTTGCCGACATTTTACTGCATCCTTTTCCGTGATCAGTATTAGATCGGCTGTCATCGCGGCAAAGGGGTTATCGGAAAAATTGCAATGATCGGGCAATGCAAGCGCCTCAAACACCAGCCCAGCGGCGCTCAGCATCGAAAAAAAGCGCTGCGGGTTACCAATGCCGGCGGCGGCGGCAATCCGCAAAGATTGATCACGTAGCGCCAATAGCAATCGACACTGAGCCGGATCAGTGAGCTGCACCGCCAGCTCGCCTACCAATTTCATGCGAATTGACGACGCCGGCATCGACGATTGGATGGAAGCCGCATTCACCACGGTAAAGTCGCGTCGACGCGATGCCGGTTCGCGCAGTGGCCCGGCCGGTAATACCCAGCCATTGCCGATACCTCGAGAATCGAACAACATGATTTCGATGTCGCGCTGCAGACGATAATGCTGTAAGCCGTCGTCGGACACGATCAGGTTAACTTCAGGATGCGCCTGCAGCAGTGCCTCAGCGGCGGCAACCCGGTCACGTCCGACCACCACCGGCGAATGGCCGTGAGTAGCGATCAGAAGCGGCTCATCGCCGACTTCGGAGGCCAGCGAAGTTTGGGTGACGTGTCGCACCATTTGCACACCGGTTGCGTGCGCAGCATAGCCGCGCGAGATAACACCTGGTACATAACCAGCTTGGCGCAGCATGTGCACTAGCCAGATCGTCAGCGGCGTCTTGCCCGTACCGCCAACGAAAATATTGCCGACCACGATCACCGGAACCGGCAAGCGCGTGCTACGTAATCGCCCCGCCGCATACAGGCTGCGACGCAAGGCACTAACGGCCCGGAACAGCAGCGATAGCGGCCACAGCAGGCAAGCCAATACCCCGCGCCGCTGCCAGGCCGCGCCCAGGATCGATTCAGTAATGTGGTAGATCGTCGGTTTACTTGTGGCCACTGGTATGGGCGACAAACTTGATTCTTCCGAAACTTGCTAGACGGGCAGCTCTCATCACGTTGACCACGGTCTGATACGCTGCCATCACATCGATGTTGCCCAATCTGGCTGCCAGCACCTTACCTAGCGGCGAATTGGAAGCGAGATTGGTCAAGACGTCGTCATTGATCTTGCTGTTGTGATAAATCCGGATCACTTCCTGCAACAGTTGCGGCGGCAAAATACGCGTCCGAAGCAGGTAAATAAGGCATTCGGTAATCAATGCGGTGGCAATGAGCAACCACCAGATCGGCCAGTCAGCTGCTTGAATAACGGCAAACAAAAGAAACTCCTTGGTGATGTCGGGATCAATAACGACTGAAGCAAATGGGAGGATTATCTGCATAGATGAAGAATGTAACTTGTTGAGGCGTTGCGAGCAAGCGTGCGCAGTGCCGAACCGGAAAATTTTGATCAATATCTAGTACGACTGCACGGCATCCCAAGTTCCGCACACATTGTGTGAGCAAGGTTGTTGATAAGTGCTGCAAGCCATGCCGAAACATCTGATTTAAAAGGATTTTTTTGCACTGCTCGAAAAATATGCAGATTTTTCGAGCAGTGCGCGGCGAAAATTCTCCACAGATTTTGGGGATAACTTTGTGAACAATCTCACTAGACTCACACTAAGTCATTGATTAAAAAGAAGTTTTTTCGAATGTGGCGGATTGAGTCAAATGCCGGTACAAATTGCGGTTTATGGACGATCAGGACGATCTATAATGCTTCTTCATGGTAGATTTGGTATGAATACACCTGCGAATATCCACAATGTCACACAGTTCTAAACTTACCCACAGATCATGTGGATAAGTTTGTGCGCAAGCACACCGTAATCCTGATAAACCTTTGACTTTCATCACTTTGGGATCGATGTACAGCGACTCTGCCTTACAATGTGGGCGCTCCCGACTAATCAGTAAACTGAAAGTTCGCATGCATCTCCCTCAGAGCCACCGATAACTGCCCTAGCGGACCGCCAATGTTAATCGTTTCCACTTTGAACTAGGCGGTGTCGCGGATGCTAGAACGCAGCTTTCTGCTGTCCTGGATCGCCGGTGAGGTGTTGAATTTCAAAAGCTATACGCTTCTGGCCACTGGTACTTTACGTCTGAAAGACGATGCCGCTCAGGTGCGCGCCATTGCTGCCGCGCCGATACCAGTGATTTCCGGCGTCGGCTACGAAACCGATTTCATCATTGCCGACGACCTGCACGCCGCCACCCCACCGCAGCGGCCCAACTGGCAACGGTGCGGCGCCGATTAAGTGAAGTCGGCTAGACTTTTGACCATTGAGATCGATACCA
>DCSW01000043.1 GCA_002325825.1 Collimonas sp. UBA1456 | reverse complement strand
CCAAAGTGTCTTGATTTAGGGGGAGACTACAGCTCGATTCCTGCTGCTTTCGCCATAGAATGTGGCGGTCCAGGTTATCCAGCGCCAGCACAACATCCGCAACAGTTGGCGGTTTGCCGATATTACCTAGATTGATGATTTGCGGTGACCAGTTGCCTTCGGTTTTCCAACGTGGAGAATCGCAATACAACTCGATCGTTGGGCGGTTGAAGGCAGCGGCGATATGGGTTAGTCCGGTATCGACGCCAATCACCAATGCAGCACGATGGGCCAGCAGCACGGCCTCCATCAACGGCAGCCGAGGCAACACACGGATATTGCTCATCTGACTCGCCAATTGCCCGGCAATGCGCTTCTCAGCATCGCTGCTCCACGGCAGCAAAACCAGCAAGCTACGTTCCCTCAACAAACCTGCCATCCGCAACCAATTTGAAGCGGGCCATTGTTTTTCTGCGCGCGCGGTACCATGAAAAAAAACAGCATACGGCTGATCCGGCATCCAGGCGGGCAACTCTGCCGCACGCATCGACGACACCCCTTGAATATTGAAATCAGCGACGCCATCCGCCGTATAACCGAGCGCTGCGGCGGCAACCTGGCGCGCTCGCAGCACAGCATGCGTGCGCAGATCAACCGGCACACTCTTGGTATGAAATAAGCGTGACAGCGGTTCATAACCAGAGCCCTCTGTCGCATTCGCCAATCCCACTCGATGACCACCGGGAGCAAGATGCGCCATCCGCATCACGATGCTGGTTTTCAACAGGCCCTGGGTATCAAAGATGAAGTCGTAAGTATCCCGTCTCAGTTGTTGGTAGAAATCAAATATCTCGGTAAACGTAGCTGCAGAAAGCAAGTTTTTACGCCAGCGCCGCAACGCAATCGGGATAATTCGGCGCACTTTAGGATTCATCCGTACCAGGCTGGTGTAGCCTTCTTCGACAACCCAGTCGATATTGACATCGGGATAATGGTGCCGGATATCCGACACCATCGGCATGTTGTGCACAACGTCTCCCAATGAAGAGACGCGGACAATGAGAATATTCAAACTGCTTCACCTCGACAGAAGATTAGAAGGGCAAGACAATGTCCTGCTTGACAGCCAGGATCACGCGCTTAAATTCAGACTGGATGCGCGCCAGGATCGCCTCAGACTCAGCCTCGAAACGCATGACCACGACAGGGGTGGTGTTGGAAGAACGGACCAAGCCGAAGCCATCCGTATACTCAACCCGCAGTCCATCAATCTTGATGATATTCTCGGCACCGGGAAAATCTGCGTCGCTTTGCAGTTTTTCGATCAAAGAAAAATTCTCTCCCTCGGCCAGCATCAGATGTAATTCAGGTGTGCTGGTCGACTTCGGCAACGCATTCAAGACTGCGGAAGCATCGCTCTCGCGGCTCAACAATTCCAGTAAGCGTGCACCCGCATACATGCCGTCGTCAAACCCGTACCAACGATCCTTGAAGAAAACGTGACCGCTCATTTCACCACCGAGCGGTGCGCCGGTCTCACGCATCTTGGCTTTGACTAGTGAGTGGCCGGTCTTGCACATCAATGGTTTGCCGTCGCGCTCCGCAATCCAAGGGGCCAAATAACGGGTGCATTTGACGTCATACAAAATCTCGCGCCCCGGGTTGCGCGTCAGCACATCCGCAGCAAATAACATGAGTTGCCGGTCTGGATAAATGATTTGTCCGTCCTTGGTGACCACACCAAGACGATCACCGTCACCGTCGAACGCCAGCCCTAATTCAGCGTCTGAATTTTGCAAAGTACTAATCACGTCCCGCAAGTTTTCTGGATGAGCTGGATCGGGATGATGATTCGGGAAAGTACCGTCAACTTCACAAAACAGCTCTTGCACTTCACAACCGAGTGCGCGATACAACTCGCCGGCAAATGCACCGGCAACACCGTTGCCGCAGTCGACTACGATTTTCATCTGCCGCGCCAGTTTGGTATCGCCGATAATGCGCTGCAAATAGGCATCCTTGATGTCGTGCGGGCGATAGCTGCCGCGTGGCGCCGCTACGGTTGCCTTGGTGCTGCCGCTGGCAATTGCTTGATAAAGCTGCTGGATAGTCTCGCCATAAATCGCTTCACCAGCCAAGACCATTTTGAAACCGTTGTAATCCGGTGGGTTATGACTGCCGGTAACCATGATGCCAGACTGCGTACCGAGAACATGTGTCGCAAAATAGACCATCGGCGTCGCCACCAGTCCAAGATCAACGACATCAACACCCGTTTCCTGCAAACCGGATGCCAGAGCAGCTGCAAGCTCCGGTCCCGACAAGCGGCCATCTCTGCCAATAATTACTGTTTTCTCTCCCTTGACGCGTGCGGCGATACCGAAAGCCAACCCAATCTGGCGAGCGATTCCGGCGTCTAGGGTGCTACCGACTATCCCACGGATGTCGTAAGCTTTAAAAATCAATTTGGAAAGTTGCGGCACAATTTTGTGTTTCAGCGAAATGAATAGAGGTGTGGAAACTCGATAGCGGGTAATCCCCCATTTTTAAGCAAAGTTAAAAGTAGAGGCTGAGTCGCAAGAGCCAATTTCTGCTTCGTAATCATTGATTGCGATGTAAGTTTCCAGTTCGATGAAGTGCTTCAGTGCCTCGCCATTAAACATCGGCATACCTTGGCCCGGATCGAAGATCAGAGGAATACCTTGGGCGACGCAATCTTCGGCGTGTTGCAGCATGCCATCGCAGCCGTTCAGAGAAACGATCGCCAGATTGACCGGGCCGGCATCGGCCACTCTGTTTGCATGCGAATAAGTCATTGCGCTCGGATGGAAGGCGGTGATCTGGTTGTTATCGGCATCGGTGGTGATGAAGCACTGTGTGGTGTAAATCGACTCGATGGTGCGCACCGAACGCCGTGAAATGCCTTGCTGCTCCAGACGCTCAAGGTAGACGCCAGCAGCGATTCCGAGAAACGTCCAGGAAATTGCATGATGATGTCGAGCGCCAATGAACCGCAGATGAGTGATGTCATAGTTTATATTTGGTGAGATAGAGTTGAGGCGTATGCACGGCGTGTCGTGTATACGCGTGAATTTACCGCGTTTACATTCACATGCGAAGTTTATCATCCACCTAACAAACCTTGCTGCTCTCACAGATAAAATAGTTAGACCCGATAACCCAATACCTTCAGTTGCTGTATTCGAACGTCAACTTAAAGGGCTGCTCCTGGTCGCTGCAGAAACCAAGGCTGGCATTGGTTTCTGCGCTGAGGTAATCCGCTAAGTGCAAACACGCGGCGCACGATGGCTTTCTCGTTGCTGTCATTCAAGGTAAGTTCAATGCTCGACCACGCTTGCGCGGTATCGCTGCGACTGCGCGCAGCAGCAGGTTCAGTTAGAAAATATTACGGGCTGAATCAAGCGCTTGCGATTCATTCACATCAATTGAGATTGTATCGATTTGCATCGATAATGTAACGTCCTAGCCGATTTTGGCTTAGGCGGCGGTCAGCAGCGGCTTGAATTGCGGTGCCCGTACCGTCAGTTGTTCGCGGAACAGGTGGGCTGAGTGGACGATGGCGCCGATCAGCAACAGCGCGCCGATTACCCTACATGGCGCCACGCAACGGTTCGCCGAAGTGTGGCTTGTGGCGGCGGGCGCTGATGACGAAATTGGGCTCGTCAGAAACTTCTTATTCCGACTCAACGGATTTTTCGCTATCATTTTTGCCGCGCCAAGGTTTGCATTGTAATGTATCGATGATGCGATCCAGCTCATCGTTTTCGGATGCCGGGGCGTTGCTTGTTGCTGCGTTCTCGCCATCGGCGTCTACGGCATTGTCTTCTTGAGTCGGCGACGTGCATCAAGGTCATGCGCGCCATATAGGGGTCGTTGTTGTCATCAGAGATGACATAGGCCTCGACATCAGCATGATGGTGCTAGACATTGGGTGATGTTGCCCCTGGTTCTACGCTTGGTTAAGCGCAGGAAGGAAAGGTCTGACCAGGCCGCACGACGTGTGATGCACATCGGTCGGATCGAACTTGCCACTTTCTTCGGCGATACATAAATTTTCTTCTGGATCGTCGATGGCTGCTTCGATGCGGAGATCGGCATCGTTGTAGTTGGTGCTGGTACGGGACTAACTGGCGTCGTTCCGGTTCCGGCGCCACCGCTGCCGCTATCGTGATGTCATCCTGATGGAGATGCGACGCGGACGCAATGTGCTGCTGCTTTACTAGCGTGGCGAGCGCTGTGGGTTGTGTTGTCGCTTGTATTACGGCCGGTACTACTGCCGGCGCTGCGGCTGCACTTGGCTTTACCGATTAGGATGACGCGCTACCAGCCACAGCGTACCAAGCCGCCGCGCAGCTTAAACCGATCATTCGCTACCCGAAACGGGGAATGATAATGCGGATATTGGGCCGTGGTGTGCCGCTTATGCATTCAGTTTTCCGGAGAGCGCAACCCAGTCATCATGTTCGGCCCAAACCGTCAGTGGCAGCCACTGCGCATACGCGGCAATGACTTCGTCGGACTGCGTAGCGAGCACGCCGGACAGCGTCAGACTGCCTCCGGCTGCAATTCGGCTACACAGCATCGGCGCCATCAGCTTGAGCGGGCCGGATAAAATATTCGCCACCACGGCGTCGAATACTTGTACGCTGGTGCTTGTGCTGAAATCTTTAGGCAAATAATAATCGACGCGGCAATTATTACGTTCGCTGTTGTAGCGCGCAACATCGATTGCGTGTGGATCGATGTCGACTCCCATCACAGTCGGGCAGCCGAGCTTCTTGGCAACCATCGCCAAAATGCCGGAACCGCAGCCATAATCGAGCAACGATTGCGGCTGTTGCGCCGGTATGTTAAGTTCCAGCCACTCCATGCACAGGCGAGTGGTCGGATGGCTGCCGGTTCCGAATGCCAGGCCTGGATCGAGCTCCAGGATCAGCGCGTTGGCATCCGGCGCGTCGTGCCAGCTCGGCACAACCCAGATATCGTTGCCGATATGAATCGGATCAAATTGGGATTGCGTCAATCGCACCCAGTCCCGTGCCGCCACTGAACGCAACGAGTAAGGCGGGATCGGTACGCCGCAGGCTGCGGCCGCAGCGCTGACGATGGCGGCGTGGTCGGCATCGACTTCTGTCAGCACCGCGACACGGCTGCGTTGCCATGCCGCTTCTTTGGGCTTCATGCCGGGTTCACCGAACAGCGGTTGTTCGGACGGCGTACCCAGGTCGGCATCTTCCACCGAAACCGAGAGCGCGCCAGCTTCCATCAACGCATCGGACAGGCTCTCGGCGTCGGTTAGCGGTACTTCAATAACAATTTCGGTCCAACTCATTAGATACCTTAGTTACTATTCATGTCCTGGTTGGCCTCGTAGCGCGTGCGGCGGGCATGCATGCCTGCCGCCGTCTTTATTTCTTGAGCGCTTTATCTATTTCCTTGGCCACAACCGGACGTTCAGCCAGTTTATGCTCAAGATAATGGATATTGGTTCCGCCTTCGATGAAGCGAGCATCGATCATCAGTTCACGGTGCAACTGGATGTTGGTCTGGATACCCTCGACCACCATTTCCGACAGCGCGATCTGCATACGCTTGATCGCTTGCTCGCGATTGGCACCATAAGAGATTACCTTGCCGACCATCGAATCGTAATATGGCGGCACGAAGTAACCAGCGTAGGCATGTGAGTCAACCCGGATGCCAGGGCCACCAGGGGCATGCCACGACAGGATTTTGCCTGGGGATGGCGTAAATTTGAATGGGTCTTCGGCATTGATGCGGCATTCGATAGCGTGGCCGGAGAGCTGGATGTCGCGTTGACGGAAGCGCAGTTTTTCGCCGGCCGCAATGCGGATCTGTTCCTGGACGATGTCGATACCGGTGATCATCTCGGTGATCGGATGTTCAACCTGGACTCGAGTATTCATTTCGATGAAGTGGAACTCGCCGTTTTCATAAAGGAATTCAAACGTACCGGCGCCGCGGTAATCCATTTTGCGGCAGGCTTCAGCACAACGGTCACCGATCTTCTCGATGATCTTGCGCGGGATTCCCGGCGCTGGCGCTTCCTCGATCACTTTCTGATGACGGCGCTGCATCGAGCAATCGCGTTCGCCCAGCCAGACCACGTTCTTGAACTGGTCGGCGAAGATCTGGATTTCCACATGACGCGGATTTTCCAGGTACTTCTCCATGTACACTTCCGGATTGCCGAATGCGGCGCCGGCCTCCGTCTTGGTCATGGTCACGGCATTGGCCAGTGCAGCTTCAGTGTGTACCACGCGCATGCCGCGTCCGCCACCACCGCCGGCGGCCTTGATGATGACCGGATAGCCGATCTTGCGGGCGATCTTGGCGATTTCCTTTGGATCATCTGGCAATGCTCCTTCCGAACCAGGAACGCATGGCACGCCAGCGCGGATCATGGCCTGTTTCGCTGAAACCTTATCGCCCATCAGACGGATGTTAGCAGGCCGCGGGCCGATGAAGACGAAGCCAGATTGCTCGACACGCTCGGCGAAATCAGCATTTTCCGACAGGAATCCGTAGCCCGGATGGATCGCCTCGGCATCGGTGACTTCCGCCGCGCTGATGATGGCCGGCATGTTGAGGTAGCTCAGGATGGACGGCGCCGGACCTATGCAGACCGATTCGTCAGCCAGCTTCACGTATTTGGCGTCACGATCAGCTTCTGAGTGGACCATGACGGTTTTGATGCCCATTTCACGGCAGGCGCGTTGAATGCGCAAGGCAATTTCGCCGCGATTGGCAATAAGGATTTTTTCAAACATAGTAAATAGTATGTGCGTCGCTAAGAATCAAGCGTTATCAAGCATTGGGCTGGCAATACGCGCTAGCTGCGATGCGCTGCGTGAGACGTTGCAAGCGAACTGTATGTTCCTGCATTGGCAACCAGAATGACGCCATCGGCGAGGCCCGATAGCGTCGGATAAATATTAACTAATGATAAACAATGGTTGGCCGAATTCGACCGGCTGGCCGTTTTCCACCAGGATCTTCTTCACAACGCCGGAAGCAGCGGCATCGATTTCATTGAGTAGTTTCATCGCTTCGATGATGCACAATGTGTCGCCTTCTTTGATTTCCGAACCGACTTCAACGAACGATGGCGTACCGGGTGCCGACGAGCGATAGAAAGTGCCTACCATCGGCGATTTGACGACATGGCCTTCCGGTATCACTGCCGCTTCGACTGGCGCGGCTACTGGAGCCGAGGCCGCTGGTGCTAACTGGAAATGTGCGGGTTGCTGCGGCTGCATCATGACAACCTGATTCTGCTGAGATGCAGACGATTTGACGATACGGACCTTGCTTTCGCCTTCGGTCACTTCCAGCTCTTCGATATCCGATTCAGCAACCAGGTCGATCAGCGTCTTGAGTTTTCTCAAATCCATATGCAATCCTTCAAAATATGTTGATATGTTGTTATATAAATAGTAAAAATTTAAAGTAATTTAAGTTTTTTAGCAGTCGAATTCGTGAAGTTTCAAGTCGCCCGCGGGCACGCCGCGTGCAAAGTTTCAATAATCATGACAATAGTACAATTAGAGTTTCTTGATCGCAAAATTCACGGCAGCGGGATAACCTTCCACGCCAAAACCGCAAATAACGCCTACCGCCACATCCGACAAATAGGAGTGATGCCGGAACGCTTCTCGCTGGTGGATATTCGAAATGTGAATTTCCACAAAGCGGATCGCAACTCCCACCAGTGCATCACGCAAGCCTACACTGGTATGCGTGAGACCGCCAGGGTTGATCACAATCGCGTCGACGCCCTCTTCCTTGGCCGCGTGGATGCGGTCTATCAGCGCGCCTTCGTGATTGCTTTGGAAACATTGCAGCCGGGCGCCGGCGGCAGTTGCCTGGACCAAGATTGCTTGCTCGACATCGGCCAGCGAGATCGAACCGTAGACTTCCGGCTCGCGTGTACCAAGTAGATTCAGGTTGGGTCCATTAATTAGAAGTATATTTTTTGCCATGTAGATAATGCTACTTTTGACGATTATGGGCGCATTTTGCCGTCAAATGACGATTACTTGCAAGAAAAATTTGTTTTTGTGAAATTTTTGTGTGAATTTGTTAAATTTCTTTTGGTCGCATCAATACATTTAGGGAAATCCGATGTCTTTGCGTAATTCGTCAAATTTAATGCTGCTTAAGTATATTTTTTTACCGTTCCATCATGACCGATCAAGACAGTGAACGGCAGGCCCCACCAGCCTGGTTACCGAACTGCCGCAGCAACGCTGTCGTAACATACAGAGGATAGGAAATCTGGTATTTCTGAGCGAATTGCGTGATGTTGTCTTGGGATTCGATTCCTACCCCGATAACTCGAATTTTCTTCGCTGCAATTTTAGTCTGCACCGCATTTAGTTCTGACATTTCCTCAGCGCATGGGCCACACACCAGGTTACCAAGGAATTTATAATCAGTGGTTTGCCTCGCCATTCCGCGAGCAAACTCGTTTTGCCACTCGCATCGAGCATCAATTGATGCGAATAGATTGGCGACGGTGGCGTTTCCGGGCAATGCTGGTGCCTGTCGTTGCATGCCAAAATAAATTACGATAACGAAAAATAGAATCGCAATCGGCGCAAATATCAAAATGTTTCGTTTCATTAATCATTTTCTCGGTTGACTAACATGCGTACAGTATTTCGGTCCACGCACTCAGCCCGCTTACCTGACGCGGCCCTGATATTACCTCGCAAATCGTCGGATTCATATAGGGTTAAATGTATACCTTCTCTTTTATACATGAAGCTCACAGTTTCTACCGGGTCGTTATTACCCCTGCTTTTCAACGGGGGGGGGCTGGTTGATAACTCGAACTGTACATTCTTGTTAAAAAAGAAAAAAATCAACATCTTTCTGGCTGTCGACAAATAAATGCAGATAAATCTCTGAATGCCGACTAGCGCGGTAATTCCCCCA
>DCSW01000021.1 GCA_002325825.1 Collimonas sp. UBA1456 | reverse complement strand
ACCAGCCACCTCTATTGCAACAAACCTGTAAAACAGCTATGCATGCATGAAAAGTTGCCGGTAAACTACTGCTGCACATGTGATTACAACTCCACGACCGATGTCCACCCATACCTTTCTCTGGCACGACTACGAAACCTTCGGCGTACAACCGCGTCGCGACCGCCCGGCCCAGTTTGCGGCGATCCGCACCGATGCCGACCTTAACGAGATCGGCGAACCGATCATGCTGTATTGTCAGCCGGCAAATGACTTTCTACCTAACCCCGAATCTTGCTTGATTACCGACATCACGCCGCAGCTTTGCCTGGAGCGCGGCATCCCGGAATTCCAGTTCGCGGCGCAAATCGAGAAAGCGTTTTCCGAACCCGGCACCATCGGCGTCGGTTATAACGTGATCCGCTTCGATGATGAAGTGACGCGTTTTCTGTTCTGGCGCAACCTGATCGATCCGTATGCACGCGAATGGCAAAACAATTGCGGCCGCTGGGATATTCTGGATATGGTACGCACCGCCTACGCATTACGCCCGGACGGCATCCGATGGCCAACCAACGACCAAGGACGACCCAGCTTTCGACTGGAGCACCTTACTACCGCCAACGGCCTCAGCCACGAAGCGGCACATGATGCGCTGTCGGATACGCGCGCCACCATCGGCTTGGCGCGGCTAATTCGTCAGCACCAGCCCAAGCTGTTCGACTTTTGCCTGGCACTGCACAAAAAAGATCGCGTCGTCGCGGAAATCGGCTTGCCAACACCGCGACCGTTTCTGCACGTTTCAGGCATGTTTTCAGCCGAGCGCGGCTGCATAGGCGTGATGTGGCCACTTGGCGTGCATCCCACCGACAAGAACAAAATCCTGGCCTGGGACCTGGCTTACGATCCCAGCGAATTCTTTTCGATGAACGTCGAGACCGTACGTACCCGCCTGTTCAGAAAAACCGATGCGCTGCCGGAAGGCATGACGCGGCTACCGCTGAAGTCGCTACACATGAACAAATCGCCAATCGTCATCAACAAGCTGCAAACCCTGTCGAGTGCCATGGCGGCGCGCTGGGGATTAAATATTGAGCTGGCGATGCATCATGCAGAGATTGCCGCGCGTGCGCCTGATTTGAGGGAACTATGGCGTCAGGTGTACGAGCGCGCCGAAGAGAACGGCGTCGATGTCGATGAAGATTTGTACAGCAGCTTTGTCGGCAACGATGACCGCCGCAAGCTCAATGAATTGCGCGCACTGTCGCCGCAGAAATTGGCCAGTGCCGCTATCAGCTTCGACGACCAGCGTCTGGAAGAACTGGCGTTCCGCTATCGCGCTCGCAACTTTCCAGATACCTTAAGCGAAGCAGACGCGCAGCGCTGGGATGCGCATCGCACCGCACGTCTGTTCAACGGCGACGGCAATACCCGCACCATCGACATGCTGTTTGAAGAAATCGACAATCTATCGGAAACGGCAAATCAACGCGGCGAAGAAATTCTCGGCGCGCTATACGATTATGCGAAGATGATTGCGCCGCCGCGCAACTAAAACAATGTGACGTAAAACGAATGGCTGATGGCCTTCGTGTCAGAAATGCAAAGCGGGGCCGGGATATCATCCAAGCTCTGCTTTTTTATCCATTCCATTTGGCTTACCGATTTATAAAACGACGGCAGCATAGATGTCAACGCGATCGTTTGGTTTTGCTAGATATTCAGGCTGAAACATGCACATGCGGATCGCATCGCGATACACGCCATTGACGAAGAACTCGCTCTTCAGTTCGCTCTCCAGCTCAAACCCACATTTTTGATAGATATGAATCGCCTTGTGATTTTCCTTATCGACGTACAAATATAGCTTGTACAGGTTAAGCACACAGAACGCATACTCTATCGCCAGTCGGGTGGCGCGCTCAGCATAGCCTCGCCCTTGGGCGCTGGGGGCGACGATGATCTGGAATTCGGCGCGCCGGTGGATATGAGTGATCTCAACCAGCTCGACCAATCCCACCATTTCACTATTCTCGCTTTCCAAGATAAAGCGCCGCTCGCTCTGATCGTGGACGTGCTGGTCATACAGTTGCACCAGTTCGACATAGGCTTCATACGGCTCCTCAAACCAATAGCGCATGATGTAGCTATTGTTGTCAAGTTGATGCACAAAATGCAAGTCGTTGCGTTCCAACGGGCGCAATTTGAGCCCGGGTTGTATCAGGGTAGCCATGATTCATCTTTCCTATTTTTGCAAATATCTTTGGCTTTCTCGGGTTTGCTGCAGCGCTTGCATGCGCTCTTGCATCGACTCGAGCAGGTTGAAAATAATTAGCCTGAACATTGCTATCACCGTAGCGCACAAAGTCGTGCAGCACTTGTTGCTCGGTTTCATTGATATCGCCGCTAGCAGTTGCCACACCGATCCTGCAAAGGCTGCATCGAGATGCAGCCTTTGCAGGATCGGTGCCAGTGTACCGGCCCGGATCGACGGTTTCAGGCGTACTTCGATGGCATTAACCTGCGGAATCAACTGGAATGCCAGCGGACGATTAGAAAAATTATCAAGCACGCCCAGATAAGCTTCCTGCGCCTGATGCAGGGAATCCTGTATCGCCCAGTGCACATAGGGCAAATCCTCGGTTAGCACCGCGCGCGGCGATGGCAGCAGACTGCCGCACGACAACCCAGACATCAAGATACGTGAAAAATTGGCGAAGACAATCGCAATAGGCATTTGCTGGTAACTGCACGCCATGAAATGATTCGACTCCATGCCGATGCCTTTGCCGCTCAGCACATCCATCAGGTACAGATTACCCCGTCCATGCACGCCAGCATTTCGTGGATCCCTTCGAACTTGTCGATCTGCTCACAGCCGCCGATCATCTAATCGAGCGGGATGAAGACATCCTTGCCGGAAATCGTACCATTCTGGAACGCGGCGTTCAGCGACCCATTAATGACACCCGATCACGACGCCTGAATCATTGGTAGGAATCAATGCTCAGGTGATGACGAGATCGCTTTCAGCGTTGCCATCGATAGCCAAAAGATGACCTAGATCTTAGACTCGGAATGCCAACCCCAACACGGTGGTGATCGATCCCGGGGTGATGTAGCTCTTATTCCAGGTGAGCCTTACATCAAGAATTTCCTGACCGTAGTAACTACCCATGCAGATCACGCCAACGCTAGGGATAGCCGCAGCATTGGAGCCGGCGCAGGGACTGGTCAGCTCGAAACCAGGAATTTCCTGGCCGGCGACCAGGCGCCGCAAAAGAAACCATTCTGCTCTTTAGTTTTGTATTATAGCAACAACAGCTCAGCCTGGCCAAGCGAATTCGGCACTATTACCGAAATTTTCACTGACAAGCAATGCGAAGATAGCTGCATGATGACTTGCGAATACATGTAGGCCAAGAATCCATTGCAGCCGTATTGCTTGGGAATGATCATGCCAAGAAGTTCTTGTCCTTGACGAACTGCCAGACTTTCGGCGACAAGTCTTGCCGGTTGACTGGTGTGCCCAGGCCATCATCGATCTGACCTAAAAGGAAACGCTGTCACATAATGCGTTCCATATCTCGGTAGGGCTCGGTTCCGTGCGATCTCTTTCAGCGAGATCGACCAGGTGTCGGCTATCGCACGCGGCATCGAACAGATTGACGCCACCTACCAACAAATCACGCCGGACGCGATTGCTACACTGATGCCACGCATGTATAAATACGCACCGGAATGCAACGACCGCTTGCTGCTGCGCGCACTCAAACTATATGACGCATTGGCCGGTCTGAATTACATATTCAGCATATGATAATCTGTTGGCTGTTGGAGTTCGCCGGGCGCAATTATTTACCGACTTCTTGGCTCTATACGAGGAATCGACTAAACACATTCCGATCGCCGAACAGGCGAAGTGGAACTTCAAATCACGTTCCGCTAATTCACAGTCACTCTTTGCTTCTATCCGTTGCTCGATTCAATGCTGGTGTATGCCGTTAGAATCATCATCTCAAATCAACAGGGAGAGGCGGCAACGTCGAAGATCGTCGCGGCGATGGCGGTGGCAGTGGCAGTAGTGGTTCCGGGGACGGTCGTTCGATCGGTCTCGTCACCATTGTGATTGCCTTGGCAGCATCTTACTTTTTTGGTATCAGCCCCAGCACGGTGCTAAGCTTGCTCAGCGGCGGATCGGTCAGTCAGCCGCAATCACAACAAGCGCCATCACGCACCAAACCTGATATGCATCATGGATAAGGTAGATAGCGCGCGCCGCCGGATGTCGACAAATAAGGTCAACGCGCTATCGGTGCGACTGGGAACTGCAAGCCGATTGCCTGGCCGGCATGTGGGCCTTCCATGTCAACCAGGAGCGCAGCATCCTGAAGCAAGGCGATATTGAAGGTGCGCTGAATGCGGCCACTGCCATCAGCAGCGATGCGTTGCAAAAACAGGAGGCAGGGTTATGTTGTCCCGGACTCATTAACGCACGGCACCTCGGCACAGCGGGTGCGCTGATGCAGGCGAGGGATCAGCACCAGCAAAGTCAAATTTTATAACACGTTTGAAGTAAAAACACTGTAAGCAGATATTCCAACAAGAATTGCCGCTGAAATGACGACATCATCCGGCAGCAGCAAGCCCATTTTGTAAACGTCCAATCAACCCACCCTGCGGAGAAAAACATATAGCTATTGGTGTGTGCTGCTTGCCGAGTTTATCCGACTATTGTAATTCAGAACATCCATGCCACCGTATTTGCTCCACCACTTGTAGATTGAGGCCGAACTCATCCCATGCTCACGGCAAAGCTCCGGCACTAGCGTGCCGCCTCGACCTGCTTCAAGATATTGATGATCTGACTTCCGGTAAAACGTGATGTCTCCATGTGCAACTTCCTCAAAATCGTATTTAAGAAAATCCTACTTTTAACTGATAATTTTTTTGTGTGTGTTCCTTGGGCAAGTCGGCTGGTGCCAGGTTGACGGTGATGCGGCGTGCGGGGAATTCGAGGCGGGCGTTTTACAACGCTGCGCGGACCTGGTTCTTGGATTCCTTGGCCTCGGTTTCGGGCAGGCCGACGATAGTAGAAAGGAAGGCAGTCAGATGAACTTCTACTGTGACTTCGGGCACTTGCATGACTGCCAACGCCCGACTGTTTAATAACGCTAGCGCCATTGTCTGGACGAAATTAAGTTCGCTTCAATTGGACTTCAAGTTCCGTCACGCGCGCTTCCAGTGCTTCCAGCTTGGCGCGAGTAGTGGCCAGCACTTGCGCCTGCACATCGAATTCCTCGCGCGTTACCAGATCCAACTTGGAGAAGCCTTGGCCCAGCATGGTCTTGACGTTTTTTTCGATGTCCTTGGCTGGGGAATTTTCAATCACCTGATTGATCTTGGCTTGAATGTCTTCGAAGAAATTGGGTTTGCTCATGATCGTCCTCTGAAGGTGAAAAGGTCTGGGGGCGGCGCTTCATGACCGCCGTCGCGTGGCGGGTTGCTTTAGCTTCGACAAATACTAAAAATGATAACCGATGTGTCCCATGCTGGTAGCCAAATTATGGACTGGCCAGGCGGTTTAAGCAATTTTCTAAATAGGGTTGCCGAGAAAACGTCTACAGAAATCGCAACAAATTTCCCGTTGAAACTGCATACAATAATGATGTTGATCGTTTCTCCCAGCGCCGGCTTGTAGCTGCCCTGGAATTTGACGCGAGGTGTATCCCCGGCAATCGGCATATTGTCGGGGACGGCAAATTTCTCTTGCTGGCCGTTATCGACATTCAGTTCCAATGAACGTTCGCTAATTGCGTATATTTTCCGGAAATAGTCAGTACCTCAGGAGCATTGCTTGCCAGCTTACCGCCGCTGACGTGAACATCGCCGAGGCCGAAAGCCGACACTGAGTTTCTTTCCATCGTACCACCCTTCGATTGGGTACCATTGCTCCAGGTATTCTTGCCGTTCAACTTGAGAGCGCAGCCTCCCTGCTTGATCAGCTTGACGCTGCCTGAGATGTTGTTACGCCATTTGTCGGCTGCGGAAAGCCGCCTTTGCTGACATTCATCAATACCACAACATTGTCATTGAAGGCCGCATATCCATCTGCTGCGACAAAGAGATTGAGGCGGCCCCAGCCTCCTGGGTCGTCCAGAACCAGAATCCCGATGTAACCGCTATAGTTTTTAACGCCGCTGGACGCTGAACATCGCCGAGGTAAGACAAGCGCGTCTCCAGCAGCGCCTCGGCACCCTTGGGTACGACCGCCGGCGCGGTTGTTGTGCCTATTTGCGCAAGGCCATACGTCATACGGCGCAAATAATTTTCTTTGTTGACTGCGTAATCGGCAAAGTGATCGGTGCTTGCATCAACCGAGTGAGTAAACGCACTGAAACTTTCCGGCGTGGTATTAGTTTGCGCCATCAGCATCGTATACGCTTATTTGACGGCTGCAGCCTTGGCAGCGGCACGCTAGATCGAGCAGAGTAGCTGCGAGACCACGGCTTGCGCATGTATGCGTCCACTGATCACGTCTAGCGGTAAATGTAAGTATATACCAGGAAAAATCTGGTTCTCGCCCAATTCCAGGCCACGGCCGATCATCTCTTGAAACCGCTCAGGAACGGTATAGGCCATCGCTACTGCGTCGCGGGTAGTTTCTCTGCCGAATAGCCCCTAGTAAAACCGCAGTCGGCTGCCGGTGTCGTGCTCTTGGCCGACAGCAGAGCCGGCAACACAACTACATTGTGACTCCAATGCAATTGCCACGTATATTTTTAAAAACGTTTGGCTGGTTCTGTTAAGCCATTGTTACTCATTGTGTCGACAAAATCGATGCCGCCGCCAAACGCCGGATTGACACTTACGCCAACGCCGGCGTTATTGCCGCTATCGTTATACAAAACAGTGGTGGCGTCGGTCGGGACTTTAGTGGTGCTTGTCTTTTGTTACACGGCTTGGCGCCATGCTTCGATCAGTGGACCCATGTCATCCATGACGCCATAGCCATTGCCGCGACGGTCATCCAGGTAAGCGGCTGTTGCCTGATCTGGCGTA
Source organism: Collimonas sp. UBA1456 (assembly GCA_002325825.1). GTDB lineage: Bacteria > Pseudomonadota > Gammaproteobacteria > Burkholderiales > Burkholderiaceae_D > Collimonas. The sequence goes on along the minus strand of DCSW01000021.1, from coordinate 714 downwards.
CGATTCTAGGTTACTGTGACGACGTACTATATGTTGCGTTGAGTACCGTACCGCACGGGGTCCATCGTTCGGAATGTCAGTCCATGACGATGCGACAATCGCCTGGAAATTACCCTCCGCCAGAGCCGTGACGCCAGCATCAATGATATCGGTGAGCGGCTGCTATATTTCCTTGAAGCCGGCCAGAATACGTACACCAGCATTCGTTTCTAGGGTTGCAACGATGGCAAGCGCCAGCTGGTCAAGCAGAAGAGAGCGGAGTCGTATTGGTATGGCTTCGGGTATAAAAAAGAGCGTCATCATGGTTATAAAATGTTACAACTACATGACCTATACCTTGCGCTTGAACCACAGCACCGCTGCAAGTACTACAGTTCAGGATTGAGGTGGTGGCCAGAGAGACTGGTCTCTCTGGCCCGGAACGCATGCGCTGAGCTTTTATCTGCAAGTTCGGCCAGCCGCCGCAAGCATTCAAGCGCGTTGCTAAAGCAGGAAAAGCGACGGAGCAGGATGTTGCGGAGGTCAAACCTCTTTAGCCGCTAAAGAATATCTGGTACTAGATTGAATGCATCGGATGATTGGTAATCTGACGCGAAGTCACACATCCCGTTTTGTAGGCAGTTACGACAAGCGTTTGCGCGCCTGCCGTGGAATAAAAATGCGCCAACCGCCGTACCGGAATAACTGTTCTGTTGCAATAGAGGTGGCTGGTCG
>DCSW01000022.1 GCA_002325825.1 Collimonas sp. UBA1456 | reverse complement strand
CATGTACAACTTCCTCAAAATCGCATTTAAGAAAGTCCTACTTTTAACTGATAATATTTTGTGGGCGGAAGGGAGTACCATGTCGCCATATGCGGCTACGCTACCGAGTTCTGCGTCGACACCACAACCCACCACAACGTCACGCCGTCAGGCATCGATAGTTTTGGTGGGCACGGATAAAAGCAGTTGTAACGTCCGAACCACATTTTCAGGAGTAATTTTTGTAATGAAGGGGGCACATCGAATTGCCATGACACCGAGATAGCTGGAGTCGGCATGAATTTATACAAACACTGAAAGCCTCTGGTTGGTATACCGAGCTAACCGCGTTTTATATTTTTTGATCGGATGTCTTGGTGCCCGAGGCCGGAATCGAACCGGCACGCCCTTTCGAGCGAGAGATTTTAAGTCTCTTGTGTCTACCGATTTCACCACTCGGGCAACTGTGCTATTTCGAGGAAACGTACAACGAATACAGAATGAAGGACTCAGCCCACTATATCGAACAGGGCCGAATTCTAACAGGTTATTAATATTAAGGCCATCGTCTTGCTGTAGGCGAATTCAGATCCTCACTTAGTGAATGTGGATATTTAATTGAATTGACTGGGGCGAGAAATGATCAAGTAACGTAAATTTGGCACGCAAGGGTTGACCGTATCGTCCATGGGGCCTCCTGGTCTGCATGGGCAAGGACATCAGCACCGCCTACGGCGCGGCTGATGGAAGAGAACCCATCACCACTCTCCACTGGTTGTTGGCGCTCGGCATCATTTTTTCGACACCGCAGAGCGGTATAGCCCCCTATAAAAACGAAGCGATGCTCTGGCATGTGTTCAAAGGCAGGCGCGATCAAGTGGCGCTGGCCAACAAGTTCGGCTTCAAAATCAAAAATGGCGTTACCATCAGCATTATCAGCAATCTGAGCCAAATCAGACAAGCAGTAGAAAGTTCGCTGCACCGGCTCGATACCGATCATATTGGTCTGCTTTATCAACACCGTGTCAATACGTCGGTACCGATTGAAGACGTTGTTGGTGTGATGGCCGATCTAGTGCAAGAAGGCAAAGTTCGTTATCTTGATTTGTCGGAAGCCGACGACATTATCAATATTCGTAAAGCACATACAGTGCACCCGAGATCTCCGCACTGCAGGGCGAATACTCGCTGTGGGAGCGCAAACCTTGAAGGCGACATCTTGCCGGCCCTACCCTGCGTGAATCAGACATTGGCTTGGTGCCGTTCAGTACATTAGGATGCGGTTTTCTAAGCGACATAGCGCAATTCGAGAAAAGCTATCCGGCTTCCGATTTTCCGTCATCTGGATCCGACCCTGCAAGGTCAAAATTACGACGCCAACATGCATACGGCGCAAGTGATAAAAGATATTGTCAATGGCAAGTACATCATTTCCGGATAGATTACGTTGTCCTGGGTGCTACAGCAAGGAAAGAATGTCCTGGGTCGACCGCTGAGACGGATCGAGAATCGGCATTCAAATAAAAATAACAACAAATGCACTTCCGAAAAATTTTGATAGCCCATGGCGGTGGAGCGACAGCATTGATCAGTCAATCGCTGGCGCTAGGAGGCGTGGTGCTGAAAGCGCGACGCTTCCGTAACGTTGATCTGATGTACAGCGCGCGTCACGACGTTCACCGCATCGTGAACGAAGACTTCGTCGATCTATCACTGGCAACCAGCCGCAACCCAGAGTTGGTAGTGAAAACGTCCTCTCCAGCTCTCGGTTCAACACGCGACAAACCGGATCTCCAATATTTTCGGAAAATTCTCGACGGACATTTTTCTACATCGGCAGCAATGCCTCGTAGGACACCTTGCGGACTCTCAGTCTGGAAGCCGACAGGACCAACCATCCTCTACGCTGTATACACATACCCAACAACATCGACAACAACTTGGCCGTCCATGATCATGCTCCAATCCTCCCATCCTCGGCACGCTTCGTGGCCCAAGCCTTTACCGGCGCCAATCTGGATAACGCTTCACTGTCTGGCATCTACGTCGGCGTCGTCATGGGTAGCCACGAGGGCTTCCTGACCGTCGCCGCGCTGGGTAGAAAAACTGCTGACGATGACCCACATCTGATCTACCTGCCCGAGCGCACTTTCAGCATCAAGTAATTCCTGGAGAACATCAAATCTGTCTATAAGCGCCTCGGTCGCTGTCGCTGCATAGTGACAGTATCGAAGGGTCTACGCAACGCATCTGGCACGGTGATCGCCAGCCTACTGACACCCCCCCCGTAGAACGGGACGCGGATAGTAATGTGCAGTTCTTCGGCACCGGCGCCTTGGCCGATTTATTGTGCGAAGAGATCTAATCCAAACTGCAGATCAAAAGTGTTCGCGGCGACACCATGGATTATCTGCAGCGCTCGTTTATCTAGTGCGTATTCGATATCGATCAGTAAAAAGCTCGCTAGGTTGGCGAAAAGCCGTGCAATATGCGATACGCGCCAGCCGTGACGGCTCGGCGGGAATCCGCTGCATCGGCGATTACGCACTGCTAGTATTCGGTATCGTCGCTGGCAAGACGCGAATTATGGCGGATGAGTTTATCAGCACCAGCGGCACCGACATCACTAATGCATACAGACATTATCTGCACCCACCGCTGGGTTCAGACCTGCCGCAGGGATTCCAACTGCGCACAAATCCGTTAGCCAAGCTTCGAGATACGCCACGCTAAATTATAAATCCCGCGTGATTAATGTAGCGGAAAGCGCACTTGACCCGGCCATGCCCAAGTCGATTTCGGTGAAGCCGACGGGTACATCGTCGGCAAGAAGATACGCTTCTACTATTTCTGCCTGAACGTGCCGCATTCGGATGCGTGTTTCGTCAAGGCGTATCCGACCGAAGATACGGAAACCTTCCTGGACAGCTATCTTGCCGCCTTCGCATTTTTCGGAGGCGTGCCGCAATCAATTCTGTACGACGATACTAGGATTGCGGTGGCGAAGATATTGGGAGATGGCCAGCGCCGACGGATCCAGGCCTTTGCCGAGTGGTTGCGTTGCGACAAGAATCTTGTGGCAATACAGGCTATGCAAAATAGCCGCCAAA
>DCSW01000023.1:16329-44414 GCA_002325825.1 Collimonas sp. UBA1456 | reverse complement strand
CTGACTTCCGGTAAAGCGTGATGTCTCCATGTACAACTTCCTCAAAATCGCATTTAAGAAAATCCTACTTTTAACTGATAATATTTTGTGGGAGGGATTATCTTTGCACGATAGCTAAAGGTAGTGTGAGAAATGTATGCATGAAAGGAGCGCTTCAGATGGACAAACTTTCATGGACGCTAGCAAGATTAAAGCGAAGGCGAGCGGGCATGGCGGGTTATGGCGAGCGTCGTCTGCACACAGCAGCCTCGCCCCTTCCGTGACGATAAAAACCTAGATATCAACGAAACCCTATCCGAGCTCAAGCGCATACTGCCGTTCAGTCAGTGCTACACGCCAACCTCTAAAACCAGCGGGTCCTATTCAGACGCTCATGTTTCACAGAGCGCTGGCGCGATAAGCGGCAACGAAGGTATCGAAACTGCCAGTCTGGCTGCGCTCCAGGTTTTCTTGTTCGGACAACGATTTGGCTGCCATACTGGAGAAATAATTACGTTCTTCCGGGGTCGGGGGATGTGCCAGAAAATGAGCGGCATGCAGCTTGCTCTGACGTAGCGCGAAGCTGGCGAGCGATTCCTTGTTTTTCTGCAAAATCGCCAGTACGCGAGCCGACGGCGTCAGCTCGGGCGATTTCAGCTTCAGTTGTTGTTGCGCCAGCGAGACGGCATGTGCGCCGTCGCTACGCTGGGCATCGAGCAACGCAGCGGCGGGGGCAATCCGCTGCAGCAGTTCGGAGCCCCAAGTTTGTAGGGAAACCGGATTGCCGTCGTGCCGCAGTTGCAGACCGGGACGACGCCCTTCCCTGACTGCTCGCGAGAAATTCTCGGTGTTTTCAAGACTTTCTTCATCACTGGTGAGCGGGCTGTCGTCCAGCGCGCAGAACAGCAGGAAGGCATCTAGAAAGCGTGAGATTTCCAGATTGATGCCCATCGGCTCGAACGGATTGATATCCAGGCAGCGCACTTCGATGTATTGCACGCCGTGCGCAGAAAGCATCTGGATCGGCCGCTCGCCAGTGTTGATCACGCGCTTGGGGCGGATGGTGGAGTAATACTCGTTTTCGATCTGCAGAATATTGGTATTGATTTGCACCCATTCGCCGTTGCGGTGAGTGCCGATCTCCGCATAGGGCGGGTAGGGCTGGCTGACCGCGCGCGCCAAGCTCTTGATGTAGCTGTCGAGGCTGTTGAATTGCGGCGCCAGGCGTGCCTGGGCTTCGCTGGTATAACCGAGATCACTCATGCGCAGGCTGGTAGCATACGGCAGATACAGGGTGTCTTTATCCAGTTGGTCCAAACGGTGATCACGGCCACCCAGAAAACACTTGGACAAGGCCGGCGACGCGCCGAAGAGGTACATCAGTAGCCAACTATAACGATGAAAATTTCGCACCAGCGCGATATAGTTTTCAGACTGAAAATGCGTCGCCGTGCCGACCGCACCTTCGTCTTGTTGCAAAGCTGGCCACACGCCTTCGGCCAACGAGTAGTTATAGTGGATGCCGGCGATGCACTGCATGCGCTTGCCGTAGCGTAGCGCCAGGCCACGCCGGTACACGTGCTTCAGCATGCCGATGTGCGAGACGCCATACCAGGCGATCGGGATCTGCTGATCAGCCGGCAGAGACGCCGGCATCGACTGGCTCCATAGCAATTCGTCGCCCAGTTTTGAATACACGAAACGATGGATCGCATCCAGCTTATCTAGCGCGGTGCCGATGTCATGCTCGGCCGGCGTGATGAACTCTAGCAACGATTCCGAATAGTCGGTAGTGATCTGCGGCTGTGTCAGTGCTGCACCTAGCGAGCGCGGATGCGGTGTCAGCGCCAGCCGGCCGTTGCTATCGACGCGTAGGGTTTCCCGCTCAATGCCGCGCAAGCCCTGGTCTAGCAGGCCACGATGCTGCTCCTGCCCGAGCAGAGCCAGCCGGCGTGTGTATTGATCAGTCAATTGAGCATCCTTTTTTCAAATTTTTAGTGTCGGTCTGAGGCCTGTTTTATGGCTTTATTGCTGCCCGTAACCGGGTCGTAGAAGGTGAGAATAGCCGAAAACAAAAGAATGCGTTAGATGAAGCCCGGCGCGCAATTGACAATCAGGAGCTACGCCAGCCTACGTTCATACATACAAGATAAATAACAGTCAATAAATTCGCAAAGAAGCCGCCCCGTGCAAATTTATCGGGCGCGACACCTTATAATCCTGTTTTGCTTATACTTTTCTACTGTCCCCACTATGCCAGCCCAACTGATCGACGGAAACCTTCTCTCCCAAAAACTGCGCGCCGAAGTCGCCAAACGCGTGGCCACCCTGACTGCCAAAGGCAAACAACCTGGCTTGGCGGTGATCCTGGTCGGCGATAGCCCAGCTTCGCAGGTGTATGTGCGCAACAAGATCAAGGCTTGTGAAAACAACGGCCTGTACTCAGTGCTGGAAAAATACGACGTCTACCTGACGGAAGCCGCACTGCTAGCGCGCATTGATGCGCTGAATGCCGATCCGAAGATCAACGGCATTCTAGTGCAGTTGCCGTTGCCTGCGCATATCGATGCGCACAAAGTGATCGAAGCGATCGCTCCAGGAAAGGATGTCGACGGTTTTCATGTCAGCAACGCCGGCCTGTTGATGACCGGCCAGCCGCTGTTCCGCCCATGCACACCCTATGGCGTAATGAAGATGCTAGAATCGATTGACTATCAGGTGCGCGGCGCGCATGCGGTTATCATAGGCGCCTCGAACATCGTCGGCAAGCCGCAAGCAATGCTACTCTTGCAAGCCGGCGCTACCGTTACCATTTGCAACTCCAAGACCCGTGATCTCGGCTTGCATACGCGCATGGCAGACATTCTGGTGGTTGCCACCGGCAAGCGCAACATCGTAACCGCCGACATGGTCAAACCGGGTGCCGTTGTCATCGACGTCGGCATGAACCGCGATGACAACGGCAAGTTGTGCGGCGATGTCGATTTCGACAATATCAAGGAAGTTGCGGGCTACATCACCCCGGTACCGGGCGGCGTTGGACCGATGACCATCACCATGCTGCTGGTCAATACCATCGAAGCTGCGGAAAGAAACTAACTGCAATGAACACTACCCGCCAATCAACGGCAGCAATCCCCTGCTCGACTTCACCGGCCTAGCAAAATTCGCCCGCATCACGCCGGCCGATATCACCCCAGCAATCGACGCCCCACTACAGCAGGCGCATACCGTAGTGAATCTACTGAAAGCTTCGACCGACACCGCCACCTGGGATAATTGCGTCGTCCCGCTGAGGAATAGTCACTGAAAAATTGAGCCGCGCCCGTGGCATTGTCAGTCATTTGAACTCGGTAGCCGACATGCCGGAACTATGTATCTCGCATAACGCAAACCAGAAGAAACTGATTGAATTCTGGATCGCCTGGCACAAAATCTGGCCTTGTTCGCGCAAATACAAAGCGATCAAGAACATCCTCGACTTTGCCTCGCTGTCCAGCGGACGGCACACGATCGTCAATAACGCCTTGCGCGATTTTAGCTTGTGCTGGGCTGAACTGCCTGCCAACAAGAAAGCACGTCTCGCCGCATCCAAGGACAACACGCAGCGCTGACCACCCGCTTCTCGAAAAACATTCTCGACGCCACCAACGCCTGCGCAACGAAGAAGCCAAGCTGCTGGGTTACCAGAATTACGCCGAACTGGCGCCAGTGCGGCATCCCGAAGTTAAGTTTTTCCGATTTGGAAAAGACGGTAAATTGATCGGCCAGTTCTATCTCGACTTGTATGCCCGCAATGGTAAACGCGGCGGCGCCTGGATGGATGGCGCGTGCCCGACTCCGCGTCGGCAATGACATTCAGACTCCAATCGTCTACCTGACCTGAAATTCCACCGCGCCCGCCGCCCGCGATCATTGATCTACAAGACCAAACCGGCTTTTTTACACACGACGAAGTGATCACGTTATTCCATGAATTCGGTAACGGCCTGCATCACCTGCTGACGTAAGTGGATGAGATCGGCGTATCCGGAATTTCCGGGGTCAAGTGGGATGCGGTCGAATTGCCTTCGCAATTCATGGAAAATTTCTGCCGGGAGTGGGACGTATCGCAGCACATGATGTCCGAAGCAGAAAGCGGCCAGCCGTTGCCACACGCACTTTACTACAAGATGATCGCCGCCAAGAATTTCCAATCCAGACTACAGCCGTTGCATCAGGTAGCATTTTCATTGGTTGACATACACCTGCATGATGACTATGATCCGTGTGGTGCGTAAATCGTGCAATATATGATCAACCGAGTGGCGCGCCCGCATCGAAGTCATCACGCCGCTCCCATCCAATCATTTTCAGCATTCGTTCAGCCATATCCTCGCCGGTGGCTATGCTGCAGGCTACTACAGCTACAAGTTGGCTGAGGTGCTGTCGGTGGATGCGTATAGCGATACGCCGCCAATCGGCAATATGATCCAGGAAAAATCGGCAGCGTCGATGGCAATGACGATGCTCTACCATATGAGTATGAGCTGGTGCAGATGGCCAAAAGTAGCCAGGTCATTTTTTAAATATCAGAAAAATGCATCCCCCTGCAACGACGGTCAAAAAGCTGCTGGACGAACGCGGCATTCCTTTTACCGAAAAGACGGTAAACAGCAATGTAAGACATCGCGTCAATGCGTAAAATCGCCAACGTGAGACCAGTTGCCAGTACTGACCATCGACCACGACAAACAAAACGGCTTTGATAGCAACGCTTGAGATACGGCGTTGACTTCAGCCAAATACCCGTCCAGCAATAGCTTGCCTAAAGGCTATCGAAATACTGTACTGGTGGCAGCAGCGCCAATTACCAAACTCGCCGAGAAAGCTGCCGCCGATGTTGTTAGCGTCGATATGCCGCCAGCCGCCGGTAATATTCTGCACGGCTTTCGATTTTAAATTTGGCGCAGCATCACAGCGACGACTTCTTTATTCATGACATGACGCAAATCGACTTTCATAGCAATATTTCGGATAAATTTCTGTACACCTACCGACTAGTGCGTAAAGCTCATTCGGCGCAGCGTCAGATTGTCATCCTGAGCAACAACGACGAAGATCAGGCCACACTGGATCGGGCCTTGTGGACTTTTTTCGAACATGATTTCCTGCCGCATGTGATCGCTGGCGATCCGCTGGCGGCACAAACTCCGATCATCCTTGCCGTCGACGAAGCCGACGAGCTACCGCATCATCAGATCCTGATCAACCTGTCCGCCAAGACGCCGCAGCATTTCGCCCGCTTTGAGAGAATGTTTGAAATCATCTCGCTGGATGCTGCGGATGTCACCGGTGGCCGTGAGCGCTACCGGTTTTATAAACAGCGCGGCTATCAGCTTACACATTTTGTTGCCTACGATGCATGAGGAGCACCCCCCCGTTAACCACGACAAAATCAACGCCAATATTCCTTTATTGACCGAGGTGATTAAGCCACTACCGACATTGACCGACATTATCGAGGCGCCGCACCGCGTCTTATCCCCGCCTCATTGAGTTCGATCATTTCAAACTGTCGCAACCCCGGCAGGAACCGGCACCGAGCCAGAAGGACTGGGGACGACTAGTTGTCGAAATTCAGGAAAAGTACTCCGGCAACTGTGCGATCGAATTTATTTTATGATTGAACAACGAATACGAGACGGATTGACCGACGTGTTGGAGATTGCGGTCAAAGGTATGGCGGCGCACAAGGATGGGGTCAGCGTAAATGCCATCAAATATCGAGAACACCATCGACAGCGAGAACTAGCGATAAATTGAGCCCACTGCGCCGCTGAAGAATGCCATTGGGATGAACACGGCAATCAACACCAGCGTAATACCGATCAGAGCGCCGGTAATCTGGCCCATCGTCTTACTGGTTGCATCGCGCGGCTACAAGCCTTTTCGCTCATGATGCGTTTAATATTTTCTACCACTACGCTCGCATCGTCAATCAGGATGCCGATCGCCAGCACCATGCCGAACATGATCAGCACATTGCTCGAGAAGCCAAACAGCAGCAACGTCGCAAACGTTCTCATCAGCGCCATTGGCACCACCATTGTCGGAATCAGCGTATAGCGGATGTTTTGCAGGAACAGATACATCACCAGGAACGCCGGAACGATCGCTGCAACCAGGATCTGGACCGCTTCCTCGATCGAGATCTTGATGAATTTCGGACGCGTTTGATTTCGTTGAGTAGGTTATGCGACAGGTAATCGCCCAGCACGATTGGGTAAAGCCTGCCGTCGATGGATGAAAGGTCGATAAATATTAGGAATGTTACTGCGCGATCTGGTAACTTGCACGCCATTCTGAGCACCACTGTCGGCAAACATGCTTCGACCCACTTCAAACGATTCTGCACGTCCATTACTGCCAGGTCGGCATTGATTTTCGGGGTGAACGTCACGACGATCGAAACTGAACCGTCAGTCTGGCTTTGCGACTCGATATATTGCACGCCGTCAGCACCGTTTATTTCCTATTCGATCAGGCTGGCCACGCTATCGTCAGTGGTTTGTGCGGTAGCCTCTGGATACGATGAGTTAACGACAATCGTTGGTGGTGCAATCGAAGGATACTAGGCCACCGGTACTTGCGTGATTGCCAAGGTACCTCCCCCCTGCCGACCAGGATGAAGACGGCGCGCACCCACGCAAATACAGGGCAGTCGATAAAAAAAACTTGTCCGTTCATAGGCTCCTTATTTAGCGGTTGAGGCAGCTACAGCGACGCTGGTTCCGGTCCCCGCAGCGTGTGCGGCTGCGGGGGACCTGATTCCATGGCTACTGATTGACCACCGCACTCGGTTTGCCATTTGTAAACCGTCGATGATTACTTGGTCGCCCTGTTCCCTGTTGGCCACTACCGACTTCACCAAGACCTTCTTGTCGGCGCCGACAAGAAATACGGAAGCGCCATTAAGGTCACGTTGCACTGCTTGTTGTGGAATCGTAATGTCCGAGTTGTCGACCACCTTTTCCAACTTAGCATGCACGTACATGCCTGGCATCAGAATGTGATCTGTCTGTGTTAGAAAATTCGGCGCGCAAGGTCACCGAGCCGGTGTTTGGATCGACTGTCAGGTCGGAGAACAGCAACCTGCCAGATTTCAGGTAAGCGCCGCCTTCTTCGATCAACGGCGTTACCTTGGCCTGCCTTTGGCCGACGCTTTGCAGCTTGCGATTGCGCATGGCATCCTGCATTTTCAGGACATCGGTGCTGGACTGCATCAGGTTGATGTAGATCGGATCGATTTGCCACACGGTTGCTAACTGAGTCACTTCGCCATTGCCGACCAGAGCGCCTGCAGTGACCAATGCTTTGCCGATACGGCCGGAAATTGGCGAGATCACGGTGGCATAGCCGAGATTGAGGCTGACGGTCTGGCGTGCGGCCTTGGTCGCTGCGACGTCGACAGCAGCTTGTTTTTATGTGGCGACGGTATCTGTCGTAATCCTGCTTGCTGACGGCGTTCACGTCCACCAGCGGTTTATAGGGTTGTGCCTTCCGTGTCGAAGTCGACAGGTTGGCCTCGATTTTGGCTAATGCGGCTTGCGCATTAGAATAGGAGTCCTGCAACGGCGCCGGATCGATCTGGTACAAAATCTGGCCGGCCTTGACATCGCTGTCTTCGCGGAAATTGCGCTTGAGGATGATGTCGGCGGAACGGGCGTCGATCTGGACGATACGCATAGCTTAAAGGCGACCTGGCAGTTTAGTACCCAGACGCTTGACAAGCTCCTGCTTTTCAATGGGGCTACGGAACCAGTAGAGGGTTGATCTGCTGCAGGTCTGCTTCTTTCAGCGTACCCGCCGCTGATTTCAATTTCCAGCCATTTATCAAGGTGTCGTAGCGTGCCTTGGCGGGGTCTTTGAGGGTCAGATATAACTACTGCTGAGCGTTTAGCACATCGATATTGATGCGCGTGCCGACTTGATAGTCTAAGCGATCCGAGTCGAGCGACGATTGGCTGGAGATCTCTACCGCTTCATAGACCTTGACCTGAGCCGGGCCTTTGCTGACGCGCCGAGATAGGCTTGCTTGGTGTTGAGAGTCGCGCTCCGGCGCGCATTTTCCAGATCGGAACGGGCTGTGCTCTACAGTGCCACTACCTGGCGTACGCTGCTGTTGACGGTGTCGCCGGAATATATCAATCAGGATATCCCATTGAACGCCAATCGAATTGGTGGTCTGCGATACGCTGTAGGAAGGAATATCGCTACCGCTGACATCCTGATGAGAGTGACTTTTCGTGATGTCACGCTTGACAATATCTAATGTGATTTCCTGGCCTAGCACGCCGAAATTCTGTTGCTCCGCACTGCTCACATAGGCTTCGATGGCAGCCGATTCAGGGGCACTCCGTTTGACGCCGGCGTACAAAGTCGCCAATGGCAACAGCGCCTCTTCGATGGTCTGCTGCCGCGCTTTGCGGGCGACGTCGGGATTGTTAATGGCGGTGATTTCCTGGTCGATCATCAGATCGGCGCTGGCCTGCGCTTCGTTGGTGTCGGCAATGTTGGCGATGTCGACTTCAAAATTGCGTTTGGCCGATGCCAACTGCTCGGCAATCGCGTCTTTCTGCGTTTGCAGCAATGCCAGCACATCCTGTACGCTCAGAATAGTGAAATAAGCTTAGCCAACCCACAATATCAAATCTTGCTGTGCCTGCGCAAACTGAATTTCGCTGGCCGCCACCGACAGTTTGCTTTCCTGATACTGCTGCCAATATAGCAGAACAGAACAGCAGCTGAGTCAGTTGCAGGCTGTAGTTGATGGTGGTTTTCCAGGATTACCCGGAGTTGCTGTAATTACCGCCGAAACCGACGCTGGGCAGCGGTGCGACACGGCTCTAGATGCTGATTTCGTTATTGGCACTAAGCCCCCCCGTAACGCGCACTGGCATAAACCGGATCATTGACAAGCGCCTACTGATTAGCATACATCAGGTCGATGGCGTTGGTCGCCATCAACGCACTGGTGATCAGCATAGCAATCAAGATATTGCGTATAAGATTCTCCGAGCCCTAATCAGGCTCTGCCGCAGGCGCAGGAAATCATGCTAATTATCCTAGTACGTCGGCATCGCCGGATCGACCTGCAGCGCCCACGCGTGGACGCCGCCAGTCAGATTGCTGATTGCCGAAAAACCGTGGTATTCGAGAAATACCGCAACCTGCATGCTACGCGCGCCGTGATGGCAGATACAGACAATGACCTGGTCTTCTTCCAGGTCGTTCAGATGTGCCGGTACGGTTTGCATCGGCATCAGTCGCGCGGCGTCGATGTGGCAGGTCTCGTATTCCCACGGTTCACGTACATCAAGCAACAACGGCGTGGGACGCTGTGGATCGGCGATCCAGGCAGCCAGTTCAGAAGCGGTCAGGTGTTGCATAGGCCGTCTCAGAACTTGAAGTGGGAATGAGCCGTAGCCTCGCGCAATGGCTTGACGTTGGTTTCGAACAGGTGAACGGTGCTGTAGCTGTTGTCGGCGTTGCGAGTAACGATTTGCGCCGACATCACAGGTGCTTCACCAATGATGGCGACAACGCGGCCGCCGACATTCAACTGCTTCAGGAATGCATCCGGCAGGATCGGCAGAGAGCCGGAGATGAATATCACGTCGTAGGTCTGCGACGACCCCTGATCCCAACCCTGGGCGCCATTACCGAGGGCGACGTCGACATTGATGATGCCGTAGGCGGCCAGATTCTTTTCCGCCAGCGTTTTCAGTTCCGGGTCGATTTCGACGGTGGTGACATGGCATGCCTTGTAGCACAGTAGCGCAGCCATATGGCCGGATCCGGAGCCGATCTCCAATACCTGCTCATGCTTCTTGACCCGGGCTTGTTGAAGCAGGCGAGCTTCGATCTTCGGCGCAAGCATGTTTTCACCTCTGGACAGAGGAATTTCGGTATCGGAGAATGCCAGGCTCTTGTAGGCTGCAGGGACGAATTCTTCGCGACGCACCACCGACAGCAGTTCCAGGATATCCAGTTCCAGCACGTTCCAAGGGCGAATTTGCTGTTCGATCATATTGAATCTGGCTTGTGCAATATTCATATCAAACACTCATGGTAGGGAAATCAAATGGCACATTATATCAAGGACATCCCCAAAAACCCACAGTACGGCACAATCTGCGGTCAATCATGTCCGTTGTCTAAATATTGATCCAGGAAATTATTTTTGGCATTTGTTGTATTGCCCGACTTGCGGCCAAGGATCTCATCGCTGGCTTGCCGGTGGCGTGGGTTGGTGCAACGCCGCAGAGGCGATGATGTGCGGCGAGGCGACGCATCAGCCCAGATGAAAACGATGGCGGTCGAGAGCGTTATGCGTTATGGCAAATTCGGTAGTCAGGTTGGGGCAGAGTTCGGCTGATTCAGCAAGCCGTTAAAGCACAGGTCGATCAGGCTGATCAGATGGTTTTCTGCCGGGATGGCGTCAACATGGAAAGTATTCAAAGGCTGTTGCCACATCATCAGCATGATCACTGGTGCAATCACGACGTTGGCTACCTGGTGTAAATCGACTCCCCGGAATTCGCAGCGATCGACGCCGCGCTGCGGCATACGGCACGATCATGGCATCGCCACACATGGCTGATCTCTTTACGATAAAAAGTCACCAGATCCGGGAAATTGCCAGACTCTGCGATCATCAACTTGGCGATACGGGCCAATGTTGGCGCGCCGATGCGGTTCCAACAGCCGCGGAGGATGTCACGGAACAGATCGGCGCTATGGCCGTTGTGGCCGTCGATGATATCGTCGGTCTCGTCGAACAGCGGCAGAAAGTACCGCCTTGAACAACTCTTCCTTGTTGTCGAAATAAAAGTAAGGCGTGCTTTTAGATACGACAACCAGCATTACCACATCGCTCATCCGGGTAGCGGCAAATTCGCCTTCGACGAACACGTCCGGTGCGGCCGCACTTCTTTGCATCGCTATCAGCGCGGTTTGGGTATCAAAGGACAATTCATGGAGGCTGGCCAGTCTGCTCTGGTTTGCGCTTTTTTATTACTGATCAAAGAGTCATTAATGTGCGGGACCACTGTTAAAGTATCAAGGAAGTTGCAGGTGATGAAGCCGCGCGCATTATTGGACCTGTTCGAGTTACTTAAAGAGTGATATGTTTGCAGAAATGTTATCCATCCCCGGTATTGCTACATGACCGAGCTGGTTCTTCCGCCTGCCGTCCGAATTGCGGCGCCTGCTGTATCGCGCCGTCGATTTCTTCGCCGATTTCAGGCGTGCCGAATGGCAAGCCGGCCGGAATGCGCTGTGTGCAATTGGATAAAACTAACCTGTTCCGTATCTTCGGCAGTCCTAAGCGGCCTGCGATATACGCCGGTTTGCAGCCGGCTGTTGGGGATGTGCGGCGGCTCACAGGTCCATGCAATGCATTATCTGACACGGCTGGAGAAATTGACCGCCGTGTAGAATCGCTGGTTTACCGGTTTAAATTTTAAAAACAAGGGAAAATTTCAATGGAATCAAAGCGATGGAGTCAGGAGGCAGCGCTGCCAGTGATTTTTATATTGCTGGTCACGTTGCTGCTATCTTCTTGCGCAGCGCTGGTAGGTCCGCGCGATACCGAGTTTCCGCTGGCAAAACTGCAACAATCGGTGGATAAGCAACTGCCGTTTTTGCGGCGCTGTATGGGTTTATTTGAAGTCACCGCCAGCAAGGCGAAGTTGGCGTTGTCGGTCGGCTAGGATCGTCTGTCGATTAATACAGACGTCACGATAGCGTTGCTGATGCTGGCCAAGTCATGGAGCGGCCAAATGCAAATTCCAGGCATGCTGGCGCTGGATAGTCGACACGACGCCGTCATCCTGACCGAACAGCGTCTGGAACGACGGGCTGTTGGATGGCGCCGACAAAAACCATGCCGCATAAGTTACGCAGATCGGTAATTTTCTGGCTGCGCAGATGCGCGACAAGGTGTCGTTGTATGCCTTCAAGCTGGAAGATCTGCGTTATGCGAGCATGACGTTCATGTAGGCAAAAATTGGCACGAAGCTGGAATCCCTCGTGATAACCTCCTCGAGCCGGTCAAATAGTTGGCTTGCCTAGTCGGCTATTTTTAACGGAGCGGTGCTTACTGTCACAGTTTTTTGCGGTTGTAACACGCGTTCCAACGTCACTTTTCCTTTACCTATCCGTTCTTTTTCTAAGCAGGCTACATGGATATTCTTTTCGTGTTAAAAGTTCTCATCATGGGCCTGGTCGAGGGCTTTACAGAGTTTTTGCCAATTTCTTCGACCGGCCATTTAATTCTCGCCGGTAGCCTGCTCGATTTCAGTGCCGACATTACGCGCGAAAAAGCCGAAGTGTTTGATATTGCGATCCAGGCCGGCGCCATTCTTGCAGTCTGGTGGGAATATCGCGTTCGCATCGCCGCGGTGCTGCGCTGCCTGCCGCACGATCCTAAAGCGCGCAAGTTGGTGATCAACCTGGCGATCGCCTTCATGCCTGCAGCGATACTGGGCCTCACACTCAACCACCTGATCAAGGACCAGTTGTTCGCACCGTTGCCGGTGGCAATTGCATTGATCGTTGGCGGTTTGATCATCTTGTGGGTTGAGCGCAACAACCAGAACTGCATCAGCGTAGCTCGGATTGAATCGGTCGATGATATGAGCGCTCTGGATGCCTTGAAGATTGGCTTTGCCCAAGCGCTTGCGCTTATCCCAGGTACCAGTCGTTCCGGCGCTACCATCATTGGTGGCATGCTGTTTGGCTTATCGCGCAAGGCGGCGACCGAATTTTCCTTTTTCTTGGCGATTCCGACGCTGTTTGCGGCCACGATCTATTCGCTTTACAAGGAGCGCACACTTCTCTCGGCTGCGGATATTCCACTGTTCTCGATTGGCACTGCAGCAGTGTTTGTGTCGGCATTCCTGTGCGTGCGCTGGTTGCTTCGCTATATCAGCAGCCATGATTTCACTGTGTTTGCCTGGTATCGGATTGTGTTTGGCCTGGTGGTGGTGTTTACTGGTTACATGGGTTGGGTAACCTGGGCGCATTGAGTGTTGCTGGCGACTTGTACCTTAATGTGCGATCGTTAAAGCCGGATAGGTTTTTCTTGGTGATTTTCCATGCCTGAACAGGAGAATGTTGTGGCAAGTGTATATTTCGCTGGTACTGGCTCTTGGGGATGATTCAAGAAATTTCCGAGCTATTGCCGATTTTTTCTGAATGGTTTTTAAGTTAATCAAGCAAGCTAATTCAATCTAAGCAAAGTAAAAGTATTTAATGCCAAATTCAGCACAAGCAGCATCGGCAACTTCAGTGGATCGGCAAGCCCTGCATATCTTGCAGACGATATTCGGCTATCCGTCTTTCCGCGGGCAGCAGGCAAAAATCGTTAGTCACGTGGCCAACGGCGGCGATGCGCTGGTGCTGATGCCGACCGGCGGCGGCAAATCGCTGTGCTACCAGATTCCNNTGATGCAGGATCAGGTCGATGCGCTGGCCGAGGTCGGGGTGCGGGCCGCGTTCCTGAATGCCACGCAGAACTATGAAGAAGCGTCGCAGATTGAACGGCAGGTGCGCAACGGCGAGATTGATCTAGTCTATGTGGCGCCGGAGCGTTTGCTGACGCCGCGTTGCCTGGAGTTGCTGGCGTCGTCGAAGATTGCATTGTTTGCGATCGACGAGGCCCATTGCGTATCGCAATGGGGCCATGATTTCCGGCCGGAATACATCAAATTGTCGATCCTGTACGAGCGATTCCCACAGGTGCCGCGCATCGCGCTGACCGCGACTGCCGATCAGCAGACCCGCGAAGAAATTGCCGAGCGTCTGCAATTGCAGCAGGGCGCTCGTTTCGTCTCGTCGTTCGACCGTCCCAACATCCGCTATCAAATTATCGAAAAAGCCAACGGCCGCAAGCAGTTGCTAGATTTTATTCAAAGCGAGCATGTTGGCGATGCCGGTATCGTCTACTGCCTGTCACGCAGGAAGGTCGAGGAAACAGCTGAGTTTTTGGTGCAGCAAGGCATCGGCGCGTTGCCTTATCACGCTGGGATGGATTACGCGTTACGCACCAAAAACCAGGGACGCTTCCTGCGCGAAGACGGCATCGTGATGGTGGCGACCATCGCCTTCGGCATGGGAATCGACAAGCCGGATGTACGCTTCGTTGCGCATCTGGATTTACCGAAAAGCATAGAAGGTTATTACCAGGAAACCGGTCGTGCTGGCCGTGACGGGGATCCGGCCAATGCCTGGATGGTGTATGGCTTGCAGGATGTGGTGCAACAGCGCCGTATGATCGACGAATCGGAAGCCGGTGCGGTGTTCAAGCGGGTGCAGGGCGTCAAGCTCGATGCCATGCTGGATCTATGCGAAACATTGCATTGCCGCCGTGTGCGCCTGCTGAATTCTTTTGGCCAGGCTTCCGAGCGCTGCGACAATTGCGATACTTGCCTGAGCCCGCCGATCTCGTTTGATGCCACGGTGGTGGTACAAAAGCTGCTATCCACGATCTATCGTGTTGATCAGCGTTTCGGTGCTACGCATGTGATGAATGTGCTGCGCGGCATCGATTCCGACAAGATTAAGCAATGGCGTCACGATCAGCTCTCGACATTCGGCATAGGCAGCGATCGTAGCGAGGCTGAATGGCGCGCTATTCTGAGGCAGTCAATTGCTCTCGGCCTTATCACGGTCGATCACGAATCCTACAATGCACTCAAGCTAACGGATGCGGCGCGGTCGGTACTAAAGAGCGAACATCCAGTGCAGTTGCGGCAGTACCAGAAGCCGGTCAAGAAAAAACGCAGCAGCGGCAAATACAATAGTTATGTTGAGGCTGATCTGTCGACGTTGGAGCAGGCCATTTTCGAGAAGTTACGCTGGTGGCGGGTCGAGACCGCACGCAGGCACAATGTGCCGGCCTATGTTATTTTCCATGATGCCACCATGCGCGAGATCGCCAAGGCGCAGCCGGTTTCGCTAGATGATTTGCGCGGCGTCAGCGGTGTTGGCGAGAAGAAGCTGGAGACGTATGGGGTCGAGATCGTTGAGTTGATCACTGAATTCGCATAGGATCTGATACCGTTCAATTGAGGCGTTTATCGTCTATTTCTATGCGCCCCATCATTCCCGCGAATGCGGGAATGACATAACTGCGGCGCAACGCCAAATCTAACCATCACGCCTTGCGCATCGAAGAAATGGCAAACAGTCCGCTCGTCATCGATTTCTGTTTCCCAGCGGCCAGCGAGGACGGCATGCTACGGTGGGGGCACTAGCGCCAGTAATGGATTTTATTAATCGACATGGGAAATTGATTATTTTTATTATCTATATAGTTTTCTAATTTTTATTTTTATATTTTAATAGTTTTTATAAATTAATAGAATATATGAAATCAATATTTACCTGCGAAATTCACATGGTCTGGCGCAACCAGTCTGATAAAATCATGGAATTTAAATTGTTACACTGTGTGGACAAACGCATATGGATTCGATGGTAGATAAAAAAGAAGAGCTCCGTCAACAATTGCGTCAAGCTGCGCTTGAATATCACGAGTTTCCGACACCCGGAAAAATCAGCATAACGCCAACTAAATTATTGACAAACCAGCGCGATCTGGCGTTGGCTTATTCCCCAGGCGTCGCTGCTGCCTGCGAAGAAATCGTCGCCGATCCAGCCAACGCATCCCGTTACACCACGCGCGGCAACTTGGTTGCCGTCATCACTAACGGCACTGCCGTGCTGGGCCTAGGCAACATCGGACCGCTGGCATCAAAACCGGTGATGGAAGGCAAGGGTGTACTGTTCAAGAAATTCGCCGGCATTGACGTCTTCGATATCGAAATCAATGAATACGATCCAGACAAGCTGTGCGACATAATCGCCTCGCTGGAACCGACCTTCGGCGGTATCAACCTGGAAGACATCAAGGCACCGGAATGCTTCGAGATCGAACGCAAGCTGCGCGATCGCATGAGGATTCCGGTGTTCCATGACGACCAACACGGCACCGCTATCATTGTCGGCGCGGCGATCCTGAACGGCCTAAAAGTAGTCGGCAAGGACATCAAGCGGTGCAAGCTGGTAGTGTCCGGCGCTGGCGCTGCTGCGCTGGCCTGCCTCGACCTGATCGTCGATCTTGGCTTCCCGATTGAAAACATTTTCGTCACTGATCTGGCCGGCCTGGTCTACAAAGGCCGCGTCGAATTGATGGATCCGGACAAGGCACGCTTTGCGCGCGGGACCGATGCCCGCACCCTGGCCGAACTGATTCCGGGCGCCGACATTTTTCTCGGCCTGTCGGCCGGCGGCGTGCTCAAGCAAGACATGGTTAAGGCGATGGCACCGCGGCCGTTGGTGCTGGCGTTGGCTAATCCGAGGCCGGAAATCCTACCGGAAGAAGTCAAGGCGGTACGTGACGACGCTGTGATGGCGACCGGCCGTTCGGATTATCCGAACCAGGTTAACAACGTATTGTGTTTCCCGTATATCTTCCGTGGCACGCTCGATTGTGGCGCTACCACAATTACCCGCGAAATGGAAATCGCCGTGGTACATGCGATTGCTGAGCTTGCGCAAGCCGAGCAGTCGGACATCGTAGCCACCACCTACGGCATAACCAATCTGGCATTCGGTCCTGAATACATCATTCCAAAGCCGTTCGATCCGCGCCTGATGATCAAAATTGCGCCGGCAGTGGCCAAGGCTGCGGTCGCCTCTGGTGTCGCCAGCCGTCCGATCCAGGACATGGAAGCCTATATCGACAAGCTGCAGCAATTCGTTTACCGCAGCGGCACTTTCATGCGTCCGTTATTCCAGATCGCCAAAAAGGCGCCGGCTAACAAGAAGCGCATTGTCTACGCCGAGGGCGAGGAAGAGCGCGTCCTGCGCGCCGTGCAAGTTGTGGTGGACGAAAACTTGGCGCGGCCGATCCTGATCGGCCGTCCGGCCGTGCTGCAGCAGCGCATTGAGCGTTTCGGCTTACGCTTGAAGATGAATGTCGATTTCGAAGTTATCAATCCGGATTTCGACGAACGCTATCGCGATTATTGGCAGACTTTCCTGGCGATGACCAAGCGCCAGGGCGTGACCGAGCAGTACGCCAAACTAGAAATGCGTCGCCGCCACACGCTTATCGGTTCGATGGCGATTCACAAGTGCCATGCCGACGGCATGATCTGCGGCACCTACGGCACCACCAATCTGCACTTGAACTACATAGACAAGGTACTGGGCCGTCGCGAAAGCGTCAATGTTTACGCTGCGATGAATGCGTTGATCTTAACTGAGCGTCAATTGGTATTGGTTGATACCCACGTCAACGAAGAGCCGACTGCTGAGCAACTGGCCGAGATCACGATTCTGGCGGCGGAAGAGATGCAGCGCTTCGGCATTAAACCGCGTGTCGCATTGCTGTCGCATTCCAACTACGGCTCCAGCAACAGCGCTTCAGCGTTGAAAATGCGCAACGCTCTGGCTATCATCAAGGAGATGGCGCCGGATCTGGAGGTCGACGGCGAGATGCACGGCGATACCGCCCTCAACATCGAGTTGCGCCGTCAATTAATGCCCGATTCATCGCTCAAGGGCGACGCCAACCTGCTGGTGATGCCGAACATCGACGCCGCCAATATCGCCTATAACCTGCTCAAGAATACGTGTGGTAACGGCGTCGCAGTTGGCCCGATCCTGTTGGGCTGCGCCAAGCCAGTGCATATCCTTACGCCTTCGGCCACAGTGCGCCGGATCGTCAACATGACCGCCTTGTGCGTGGTGGATGCGATCTCGGCGCGCTAAATCCGCGCAACGCAGAAAATAAGTAGGGCCCGGTTTAAGCGACAGATCAGGGGCGTTGAGACCGGGCTTTTTTGTTTTTGACGGAGCAATCGCCGTAGAATCGATAAAGAGTGTAAATGCCAATGGGAAATAATACGTTGACTGAAGCGGTGAGGAAACCGCGGTTATTTCAACATCGGGAGATGCAATGTCACAATATACGGAGAGTCCGTTGACGGGCCAGATGATGGATCAGTCGTTGCTAATCTCAAGCATTTATCCAGCACACAGATCGTCATTTCGAAAGCAATGGAATCGTCTCGCGCCGGGTTGATGGCGATATCCACCGTTACACTTACAGAGATTGTCACTGCGGAGCGAGATAACTGGCCAATGCGCTGGCCGCCCTGGGGAGGGATCGGCATGGACGAGCGGGTCGCGACGCTGGCCTGGAACAGCTATCAGCATATGGAATCTTAATACGCCGAAAATCAATACCCGCTATTTGATATCTGCTTTCTGCCATTGGACCTGCCGCCGGATAGCAAACTACCCAATCTGCTGTTCTATGAAGAACTGCTGGCCGCCAATTCGGGCGATTATGCATGGCCCTTGCTCGATGAGAATTCCGCCTCCAGTTTATGTTACGCCTCCGGCACCACCGATACCCCCCCCTCAAGGTGCGCTGTATTCGCATCGTTCGACGCTGCTGCATTCTTATGTATCAATCCAACCATGCCGAACAGCATGAACGTCTCCATCCACGATTCCGTAATGCCGGTAGTGCCGATGTTCCACATTAATGTCTCGGGCTTGCCGCATGCAGTGCCGCTGACCAGCACCAAGATAGTGTTCCCTGGGCCGTGCCTGTATAGCAAATCGCTGTGTGAATTGTTGGAACAGGAACAGATAACGGTGTCGCCAGGGTCGCTGACCGTCTGGCTCGGTTTGCTCAAGTATATGAGCACAGAATGATCTGAAATTTTCCAGTTTCAATCGCACCATTATCGGCGGCCCGACTTGCCCCCCGGCGATGATGAAAACGCTGTGGTAGCACTACGGTGGCGATATGGCGCATGCCTAGGGCATGACCGAGTTGTCGACGCTCAGCACCACATGCACGCTTCAGACCAAACACGTTGGCTTACCGCTGGAGCGACAGGAATTGCTATTGCAAAAATAGGGACATGCGATTTTACAGGTCGACATGAACATCGTAGACGACGCTGGCGTGGGATGGCGAAATGTTTGGCAATCTGCTAGTAAGTAGGCCATAGGTGGTCGATGCTTACTTCAAGAACGAAGGCGGCCAAGTGCTTCGCGACGATTGGTTTCCGATCGGCGACGTCGCTATTATCGATGTCGATAGCTATATGCAAATCACCAAGCGCAGCAAGGATGTAATCAAGTCGTGTGGCAAGTGGATCAGCAGTATCGATCTGAAAAATATCGTGATGGCACATCCGGCGCTGTAGATGGCTTACATTGGTATCTTCCATCCGAAGTGGGATGAGCGGCCACTGTTGATGATCAGGAAGCCAGGGCTGGACGTGAGCCCTAGCGAGCTGTTGAAATTTTTTGAAGACAAAATTGCCAAGTGATGGACGCCAGACGATGTGGCATTTGTCGATGCCATACCGATAAGCGCCACCGGCAAGCTGTTGAAGAAAAAGCTGCGCGAGCAATTCAATGGTTATGTCTCGTCTACTGTCTGAGATCACAAGCAGCGCGCGTTATGACGATTTATCCAACTCATCGAGATGCTTAATCGGTACCCTATCGGTTTGCACGCGGCTGGTGGCACGGTCGCAATGACCACGCTGATCGTCGAAAAACATGTGCGGATTGAAAGCTCCGCTAGCACATCGGATTTGACGCCGCCGCCCATGAAGAAGGTTTCATCGATGGCGACGTTCCAAGCGCGCAAAATACGAATCACCCGTTCTGGTGCTGGTGACGAGCGCGTTGTTACCAGCACGGTGCGGCACGGCCGTCGAGATTCTTCAAATTGTTCTGGATATACGACAGCGCAATCAGCAGATGCGCGAAAGGACCGCGCGGTAACGGCAGTATGGCGATCTCTTGCTCGCTTTTTTTCAAAGCCCTCGATGCCTTCGTTAAAGTAGATCCGCTCCGACTCATCCGAAAAAATCACTGCACCGCTATCGAAGGCAATGCAGATCTGATCCAGTTCCGATCTCACATTATATGGCTTCTGGTACAGCAATGCTGCCACCGAGCCGACATTTACGGCCGCTTGTACATCGTCTTCATGCAGGAACAGGCTGACATTGAACGCCTGCAGATACGGTGCCAACGAAACACCGCCGAACAACATCGCGCACATGATATCGAAATCGTAGTGGGTAATCGAATTTAAAATGCGCATTGGAGTCTCGCTGGAATTGCGAATTACGCGACATGACCACCACTGCGACAAAGCGCCGGCCAGGCATCAGTAGGTTCGACTTCAGCAACTCTCTTACCAGCGTAAAGCCGGCGCTGGTTTTGAAAATCTGGTTTTCATTGATCGGTTGATGACGGCGATACGCTTCCAGTCCTTGCGTACGGAAGATCGCCTCTTCCGCTCCCAGATCGAAAATCCCGCTCTACGATATACCTATGACCAGCAGATTATCTAGGGATTGGGGGACATGTTTGATAGTCTTCATGTTAATAATGTCAATAACGAGAGCGCTCATTATAGGCGTTTGTGTGAGCTGGATCGAAGGTGTACAAGGGTTATGGTAAGGGTATTTTATTGATAATTTTCTATGGCAGTTATTCTTAAAGATTTTATATAGTTTTTGTGATATCCATTGAGGCTCTGAATAGGCCGTTCCAGCGGCTTTTTCGACTGACATACTCTTTCCAAATCAACCTGATACAGCGCTGTTATCAGATTCAATTACAACGGAAGATAGCTCATAAAGCCATTGCAAAAAACAGAATCTTCGCAGCATACATGTTACTGAGGGCATTGCTCGGCGGCTACGGCGGGTTGCTCGCTAGCGCCGGCACCGGCACCACGCCTACGGTTTCATCCGGCAACCTGGTTCAAGCGCCGACAACACGGTAGCGAGCGTCAGCACTGTATTAGGCGGCTCTGGCAACACAATTATCGGCCAAGTGCCGCTGTTGAATTCTAATACCAAATCAGACCTGACGGGCATGGTGAATAATGGGCTGAGTCAGATCGGATCGGTGCAGAATCCGGTCGGAGTTACCACAGCGAGTGCTGGCACCGCGGTGGCCCAGGTTGGCGCCACGATGCAAAGCGTTGGCAAGACTGGCGGCTTGTTACAGCCGCTCGACAATACGTTGTTTGGCGCACTTGCCGGTCCACCGGCGCCAATGGTTGGTGTTGTTAGCAGTGCATCTATCGGCCTAAGGGGTATAGTCGGGGCGGTGCACTGGCTTCGGTAACTGGCGTACTTGGCGATTTGAACAGCTCTGTCGGCAACGGCCCATTGTCCCCCGTGACGACCGCGTGGTGGTTCGGCGACAGGTGGCAAAATCGGCGGATTGCTGAACGGTGTGCTCGGTGGTCTGAGCAAAAAATAATTGCTGGTGAGCGGAGCAGAAAATCCTTCAAGCAGATTGCCAAGGTTTTTCTCTTTGCGGGAATCGACCGAATTGAATAGAGGTAAAATGACAACGTAGCCGGGAATAGTATAGTTGTATTAAGTTAATTAATTTATTGACGACTCATGATTTCTGACAACAAATTATAAAAGCCGCGTGACCAATGTACAGGAAAGCGCACTTGGACCGGCCGTGAATAGTGCATTAAAAGTGTACTAATCCTAGCCTGTGGTCTTATCAACGGTCTCGAATTGTTCTGGATGATGCATGGCGCCCTCCCAGCGGCGACCCTGAATTCCTTCCGTAAGTAGAGCTTTGTCGATCTCATCCAGCGTGAATAAATCTCGGATCACGGCCTTGAATGCAATCTGCGTCACCCAGCCGAAATTTTTCGGCGAACAAACGAACACTGCCGCTTCTGCGTCAGCAATGAAATAGTCGATTTCGGCGCTGAGGTAAGGGATATTATTAAACGGTAGTTAGACAAAGTCGGCACGCAATGTCACTAGATACAGGATCAAGTCTCCAGGCGATTTTTTACCTGAACTGCAATGCGTGCGCCGCTCAAAAGATTCAGGCTGCCGAGTAGATTGGCGACTCTGGCTGAGGCCCGCTCGATATCGCCCCAGGTGTGGTACCTCGGAATCGTGCGTTTTAATGCAGCAGGCCGGTCGATCAGCTGGGAAGCATGATGCGAACAGAATATAGAAATTGGCATGCATGAATGGTGATATAGAAAGCGTCCGGGGTTGCGGCTTAGCGGCCTGCGATTCAGGGATCAGTGTGTAGATGGTTTCGCAGCTTCGGCCGGGCCGCTGTAGATAAGCGGTTTTCTGTAGGCGATGATCAGCAATATGATACCCAACACGATCATCGGCACTGACAACATCTGGCCGGCGGAAAGCATGATGCCGGAGAAAGTGATGTTGTAGTCCGGCACGCGGAAATATTCGGTAAAGAAACGGGCGCAGCCATACAGCAACGAGAACATGCCGGCTACCGCCATGCGCGGACGCGGTTTGCGCGAAAAGAACCAGAGAATGATAAACAGCAAGATGCCATCGACTAGCATCTGATAGATCGGCGACGGATGACGTGGGAGGTTGTCGACATTCGACCAGATCATAGCCCAAGGCAGCGACGGATCTGATACCACGCGGCCCGGTAGTTCGCCATTGATGAAATTTCCGAGGCGCCCAGCAGCATAGCCGAGCGGCACTATCGGCGCGATGAAATCCATGATATCCATCAGCTTGCGATCCGACTTGCGACCCCACCATGCCATCGCAATCATGACGCCGATCAAGCCGCCATGGAATGACATACCGCCTTTCCAGACCGCGATGATTTCCGCCGGATAGGAAAAATAATAGACTGGATCATAGAAAAAAACTTGTCCCAGGCGACCACCGATGACCACTCCCAGTACGCCGTAGAACAGCATATCGTCGATGTTCTCTTTTTTCCAGGCGGCGGCGATATGCAGTTGCCGGATACGAATCCGACCCACCCAGATGAATTGGATGAAAGCCAACATGTACATCAGGCCGTACCAATGTACATGCAGCGTACCAAGGGAGAAGGCAATCGGATCGGGCGAAAGATGAATCATCATGTTTTATTTCTTTCTCAGTAACTCCAAAAAATCCTGCGATACCGGTGAAACATTATCGCAACGCCAGGCGGGTTTCGACCAATGGCGTGAGATCCTGCAATTCGAGACAATCGCCGCCGGACGTTGCAGGTAAGACATGGATTGTGGCACAAGTGCGATTCCCATGACAGCCGACAGAAGGTTGACGATAATTTGCATCTGGATGGCTTCCTGGCTGATGTCTGGTGTAAGGCCGGCGGCGTGGAAACAGTCGGGGATGATATCGCGGAAATCGGGCGAGATGCGGCTCGAGAAAAGGTTCGACGGCATGTCAGCCAACGCACTCAGCGCAATCCGGCCCCGTGCTTTGCAGCGCCTGGAGCTAGTTCGGCGGCCGCCAGCACCAGTGGTTCGGATAATACCGGCAAATAGTCGAGCGCCAGCTTCTCTTTGTCCGATAGCGGCGGAATCAGCAGGCCGGATTCGCCCGAGGCGGCGCGTCGTACCAGATCAGACAGCCCGGTGGTTTGCTTCGGCAAGCGCTGCGCTTCCGGCAACACCGCCAGCCCAGCCGGCGTCAGCGCGATGTCGCGAAACAGCTGCGTGTCAAGGTTGGACTCAAGTGCATGGGTTGTCTGAGATAGTGGCAGTGGCGGCTGCGTCATGTGTAACTGTAAAGTGGCGTGACCGAAATGCCGTTCTTCGGCAACGACGCCGAAATAACCAAGATGCGGAGTTCTATATTCATATCAATGGCGCCAATAAAAAAGCCGGAAGAATGCCAGCTCTTTGTGTTGCTCCATGGTGAGGCTTCAAGAAGTGATAAATCAAAAAAAAAACGACTACATTCTGCAATTCCGGCGCTACAATGCGTCTCATCGCAACTCAGAGATCGAGACGTTTATAATTTTGAAAGGTTTTCTTGACCCGTTCCTGGCGATTCTTTTCGATGGTTTCGTGCGCCCGGCACTTATCCCGGCCAAGCATACGTGCGAAGAATTCAAATCAGATAAAGGCAGTCACCATCAAGCCTGCAATCCACCACCACGATATACCGGCAAACGATCCAACCACAAAGTATTTCAGTGCCGATAGTGAAACGATAATAATGATCAGTGGTATGGGGTTCCTTTTTCTTTACTAAAAGGATAGAAGTAAAGGCATTAACGGTCAACGCATGTTGATCTGGAAAGCATCTCAGGAATCCTTACGAAACAAATCCCGATATATCGAGAGCAACATGTGGCTAGGTGATTAACGGATATGAGGCATATGTTCGTCAACAGATAAGATAAAAATATATTCTTTGACGTAGATAAGTATGAAACATTGGTTGTTGATCTGTGCGTTTCCGGGCGCAACGGTATCAGGTTCTCAAAGAACAATATAATGAACGCACGGCATCTAGTGACCATGGCAAACCAGATCGATTTTTTGACACCATACCAGAACGTCGGAAAGTGGTGTCTGATTTCTCCAATCGCCTCAAGCCCAACTGGAAGCGGCGCATGCGGCGCGAACTGCAGCAGCATATCGAACAGCAGTGCGGCGGCAATCTCAATCATTTGGTGCTGGATGCGCTGCGTCTGTACGGCGGCATCCTCAAATAATCAGATAGATAATTCGGATTTTTGTTGGACGCGTATATAGCGAAATCCACGCAGAATAGCAATCCGCATGCAGTTTCAAGAACGTGCCAGCCAGGTAGAAATTACATGGGGTTAAGCGATTGCCGCTGCTGTCGTTTGTTGGCCACGGGTTGTGACATATCGTGCCACAACCCCACGGAAATCTCGGACAAGCCGTGTTCTCGGCTAAAATGACTGCCGCGACGAATTCATTGTTATTGGCCGCACGTAGGCTCCATCACAGGTCCGCCGATTCAATGAAATTTCAATTCATCAGTCTCAGAAAAAATGCACCAGTCTATCTGACCAAGATTTTTACCGTATCTTTGATTGCTTGGTAGCAGAGAGTAAGTGCACTGGGATTGCATGAACCATACTGGGCCATGATTTCATTGATTATTGTGACCGATCCGGATGTTACCCTGGCCAAGGCGCATTTTCTGGCGCGACTGATCAACACACTGAATGGCTGCGTCGTCGCCTGCTGTCTGGCCTGGAATTTTTGTCGATGCTAGTTGCTTTGGCAATAGCAATTCTGGTGTCAATATTATTGCATAACTATCCGGCCAACTGACGTTTAGATCCTGCGACTGTTGTTATTTTGATGTCGGCCAGGATCGGCTGACAAAGAGCCGCATCAGGAATTGCAATATGCTCTGCTGTACGTGGCAGCGGTAAAATTGCCGGCAGCACCATCGCATTGATGCAATCTGTAGCGTACTCGTCTCGTATGCGCTAAAGCGATTCGGGAGGCCGCACTAGTCGATAGCCTGACAAAATATTGATTGAGCAAATCTATTGACGTAAATTTCCTAGAAACACTATGTTGACAAATATGATTTTAGAATTTCATCAGTTATCAGAAAAAATCCGGAAACTGGCCGAATTGACTCACACACTACGGCGTGAGAATGCCGATTTACGTCATCGTACAATAGCATTTCAGGATGAAAACGCAGAACTGGAGCCGCGTATTGACGAAGCGTATCAGCGTGTTGTTGCATTGCTCGAAAAAATGCAGTCATTGCCGTGAAATCAGGAGGTTGCATGAGCCAGTTAAGTGTCAACATCATGGAGCAGCTCTATACGCTGTCGTGCAAGGAAGGTGAAGAAGCACCGCTACAGCAAGCCGTTAAATACCTTGATGGGAAAATGAGCAGCATCCGCGACGCCGAAAAAATTCGCGGCAACGATCGTATTGCTGTCATCGCAGCACTCGGCATTGCTGCCGAGCTATTGGCGAAAAAATCGCCGGTCGGGTCGTTGACTGACCTCACCGTTTCCGAAATAAGTCAGCAAATCGCAGTCATGCATGATGTTCTCGATGAAGCGTTGACGGCTCAGGAAGCATTGTTCTGAATTTATTAAAATTTCTCTAGAACATGATTTGCTGCTGGCATTTGCTGGCGAATTACAATAAAAACTTTTGCCAAAAGCATTTGGCTTGGGAATCGTTCCGGGTACACTGATTACTCCTGCCGTGTTTGCTATTGCCATAATATCCTTGGACCATTGATACGCAACGGCTGCGAGATTTGGTTCGATAGGTGTGAGCGTCGCTAGTCCGATGAGCCCGAATTTCAACTAACTGCGGCCAACTTGAATCGCTTTGGTTCAGGATACCGGCAAAGCGGCACAGGCGGAACCGTATTTAGAAGCGGTTGCACTTTAGTGCAACCGCTTCTTTTATTTTCTGAAATTTCTACTTCGTAGCAGATCGACGATATGAATTATTGCCTAATGAAGTCCGAGCCGGACGATGCCAGCATCGACGACGTGCTGGCCATACCAAAGCAAAAGATTGCCTAGTACGGCCGTGCGCAATTATCAAGCGCGCAATTTCATGCGCGATGTACCAACCAGCTTATGAAGAGCTGATACAGGACGCCTCTCTCGACGTCCTGATTGACGTTGCCGCTATCGCATATTTTTAGCGTAAAATATTCTTTTGTACTTTGTACATCATATTGCGAGGTAGCTCGTCAGTAAAGAACACTTGCTTGGGCACCTTGAAATTGGCGATCATCGATTTTCAGCAATTCAATTACGCCGCTAGTGGTCAGCTTGGTATCTCGGCGTTTGACAATTACGGCGGTCATCGCTCTTCGCCGAAATCGGCGTACGGTACACCGATCACTGCAGATTCCAGCACGGGTTCGACTTCTTTCGGATAGACGTTGTAGCCGCAGGAAATGATAAGGTCCTCGCTGCGGCCGGCGATCGCAAGATAGCCGTCATGGTAAAACTTGCCAACATCGCTGGTCTTGAAATAGCCATCGGCGGTAAATTCTTCCGCAGTCTTTTCCGACATGCGCCAGTAGCCCTGGAATACATTTTATCCCTTGACCTGAATATCACTGATTTCATCCGCGCCGCAGACTGTGCTGTGGTCTGCTTGGTCGCACCGCATCAGTCACAGTGACACACCTGGCAGTGGCAGGCCGACAGTACCGCCGCGCCGTTCACCGTGATACGGATTGGAGGCCAGGATCGCAACTCGATCATGCCGTAGCGTTCCAGTATGGTATGGCCGGTGCGTGCCGAGAATTTGGTGAAGATATCGGCCAGTGATGACGCCGAGCCAGAGATGGGAAGGCGTGCGTTGCGGCAAGTGTTGTGATCGAAGCTACTGTCCGCCAGCAGGCGTACATAGTAAGTCGGGTACGCCCATGAAGACGCTGCTGCAGCACTTTGGCGTTCGAAGCGATATTGTCGTGCGAAAGCATGCCCCGTGCTGCGCCCGGTGGTGCCGGAAGTGTACAGAGTTACGGCCAGGTCGGCAGCCTGTTTATGTACTTGCGGGTACATAAAAAATTCGGAAATGATGTTTCCCTTGGACTTGTACATCAAAGTATGTCGGACCGTGATGGTCGATCACAAGAGTGAACGTGCTGTTGCACGCTGCCTCGGCATCCATCGCAATACCGTCAAGAAGATGCGCCTGTTTGCAGCGCCACCTGATTATCGGCAAATGCCGGCTCCGGTTTCTACGACGCTAGCAGCGTTTAAGGTGATCATCAACGCCATTCTGGAAGCTGACAAGCAAGTTCATGTGAAACACCGCCATACGGCAGTGTTCATCCGCGAACAGCTGCGTGACGAGAATATTGAGAGATGACCAGCGCCGATGGACCCAGGCCTTTGCTGAGTCACAGAGCTTCTGGCTGAGCCTGCTGATGGAACTCAAAACCCGTGGCGTGCAAGACATTTTGATTGCCTGCATCGATGGTCCCAAAGGTTTTCCGGAAGCCATTGCCGCTGAATATCCTGAGACACGCATCCAGCCGTGCATCGTTAACATGTTGCGTCACAGCCTCAAATACGTCCCCTGGAGAGGCTACAAGGCAGTCACAGCCGATTTGCATACGTTGTTTGATTACCCACCAGAAATTCGCAAGGCGATCTATACGTCAAATATCATTGAGTCTCTCAACAGAGTGATTCGCTGCGCAGTGGCGCACCAAAAGTTATTTCTCAGTGACGAATTGGTTATG
>DCSW01000023.1:0-16273 GCA_002325825.1 Collimonas sp. UBA1456 | reverse complement strand
CAAAAGTACGATTATTGATAATGCCGTGAAATTTATACAGAAGCGTTTACAAGATCCGCGAATACGATGGCATTGATACGTCAACGATGACGCGGATGAAAGAGTTGGAAGATTAGAACCGTCGGTTCAAGAAGATGTACGCGGAAGAGAAGATGAAGGCCGAGATCATTTCGGAGGCGATACCGAGCGCCAATCTGACTATCACAAATCAACGTCCTTTTTGACGTAATTTTGCAATCGCCGCCAATTGTGCAATCGCCTCCGACAATTCGGACTGTGCTTTTGTATAATCGATTACCGATTCCTTATTGCTTAGCACTTTTTCGGCACGAAGCTTGGCTTGTCTAGCCTTTACTTCGTCCAGGTCGGTGCCTCGGATCGCCGTGTCGGCCAGCACGGTAACATGGTGCGGCTGTATTTCCAGAAAACCGCCGGCAACGAACACCAATTCGTCGTTGGCCTGGCCTGCCACCTTAATCCGTACAGAACCCGGCTTGATGCGCGTGATCAGCGGGGTATGACGCGGATAAATTCCCAACTCACCCGACTCACCCGGCAACGCGATGAATTCTGCTTCGCCGGAGAAGATCATCTCTTCCGCGGAAACAACGTCTACCTGAATAGTGTTTGCCATCTTAAACCCTTTGTTGTCCATTAAATCAGCTACAGGTAAGCGCCGCCGCATCATTCCCGCACTGGCGGGAGACGACGCGGCAAAACTTGCTTTAGCCGATCTTCTTGGCCTTTTCGATTGCTTCTTCGATCGTGCCGACCATATAGAATGCTTGTTCCGGCAGGTGATCGAGTTCGCCGCTGAAGATCATCTTGAAGCCCTGGATCGTGTCCTTCAACGAAACATATTTACCTGGCGAACCGGTAAACACTTCAGCAACGTAAAAAGGCTGCGACAGGAAACGCTGCATCTTACGTGCACGTGCCACCAGCAACTTGTCTTCCGGAGCCAGTTCGTCCATACCTAGAATCGCGATGATGTCGCGCAATTCCTTATAACGCTGCAAGGTACCTTGCACAGCGCGGGTAGTTTCGTAGTGATCTTGGCCAACCACTTGCGGATCCAGCTGACGCGAAGTAGAATCCAAAGGATCAACCGCAGGATAAATACCCAGCGAAGCAATATCACGCGACAATACAACGGTGGAGTCTAAGTGAGCAAAGGTGGTAGCTGGCGACGGGTCGGTAAAGTCATCCGCAGGAACGTAGACAGCCTGGATCGATGTGATCGAACCGTTTTTTGTTGATGTAATACGCTCTTGCAACTGGCCCATTTCCGAAGCCAGTGTTGGCTGGTAACCCACGGCGGAAGGCATACGACCCAACAGCGCGGAAACTTCAGTACCAGCCAGTGTGTAACGGTAGATGTTATCGACGAAGAACAACACGTCTTTACCTTCGTCACGAAAGCCTTCAGCGATCGTCAGGCCGGTCAGCGCAACGCGTAGACGATTACCTGGCGGTTCGTTCATCTGACCGTACACCATCGCAACCTTGGATTTTTCCGGATTTTCCAGATCAACCACTTTAGCTTCAGCCATTTCGTGATAAAAGTCGTTACCTTCACGAGTACGTTCACCGACACCAGCAAACACCGACAAGCCGCTGTGCGCCTTGGCAATGTTGTTGATCAGTTCCATCATGTTCACAGTCTTGCCGACACCCGCGCCGCCGAACAGACCAACTTTACCGCCCTTGGCAAACGGACAAACCAGGTCAATAACCTTGATGCCGGTTTCCAAAAGTTCTTGCGATGGCGACAGTTCATCGTACGCAGGAGCCTTGCGGTGGATCGATGCAGTGGTTTCGCGGCTTACCGGACCACATTCGTCGATCTGGTTACCCAGCACGTCCATGATGCGACCCAGTGTTGCTTTACCGATGGGCACCATGATTGGCTGACCTGTGTTCTTGATTGTCGTGCCGCGTCGTAAACCATCTGATGTACCCAGCGCAATGGTACGGACTACGCCGTCGCCCAACTGTTGTTGTACTTCTAGCGTCAGTTCCGAGCCATTCATCTTCAAGGCGTCGTAAATCTTAGGCATCGCGTCGCGTGGGAACTCAACGTCCACCACAGCCCCGATACACTGAACGATTTTGCCATCAGCCATTTTCGTTCCTTCAATAATATAAAAAACTACCTGTTAAGCGCAGTGCGCCCTAGACAATTCTATTTTAGTCAGTTGGGAGACAGAATAATTCGTAGCACTTTGGCGACTCTTAAAGCCTGTCACGCAATTGTTGTTAAACGGCAGCCGCACCGGCAACGATTTCTGAGAGTTCCTTGGTAATCGCAGCTTGACGTGTCTTGTTGTAGACCAGTTTCAACTCGCCGATCACGTTACCCGCATTGTCGCTAGCCGACTTCATCGCCACCATCCGCGCCGATTGCTCGGACGCCATGTTTTCTGTGACAGCCTGATAAATCAGCGCTTCCACATAACGTACCAGCAATTCATCGATGAGGCTTTGCACATCTGGCTCATAAATGTAGTCCCATGAGGGAGAACCTACATCATCAGCTTTAGCGTCAGCCTCAAGACGATCAGATGACAGCGGCAGCAATTGCTGCAGCATCGGCTCTTGCTTCATCGTGTTGATGAATTTGGTGTACACCAGATAAACTGCGTCCAGACGACATTCATGGTAAGCGTCTAACAGTACTTTGACTGGTCCGATCAGCTTATCCATATGCGGCGTATCGCCAAGTTGCACGGCATGCGCAACAACCTTGACGCCGATCCGGTTGAGGAAACCCAGACCCTTGTTGCCGATCGCTACCGCCTGAACCTTGTTGCCCTGTTCCTCTAGATCACGCAGTTTCGCGGTCAGCAAACGCAAAGAGTTGGTATTCATGCCGCCACATAAACCTTTGTCTGTAGTGACGACGATGAAACCAACGTTCTTGGAGTTATCCCGCTTGATCATAAACGGATACGTGTACTCTGGATTGGCTTGCGACAAGTTGGAGGCGATATTACGAATCTTTTCACAGTAAGGACGTGCCGCATGCATACGATCCTGTGCCTTGCGCATTTTGGAAGCAGCGACCATTTCCATCGCCTTCGTGATCTTCTTCGTATTTTCTACGCTCTTTATCTTGCCGCGTATCTCTTTACCTGTAGCCATATGCCCTCCTAGTAAGTGCGGGAAAGAGTTTAAGCTTGGCGGCGCTTAAACTCTTTCCCGCAATTGTTATGGATCCAAGTTAAATTAAGCCACGAACGATTTTTTGAAATCAGCAACGGCAGCAGACAATGCAGCTTCGCCATCTTTATCGAGTTGCTTGGTTTCTTCGATCTTTTGCAGCAAAGTCGCGTGACTAGTCTTCATGAAGCCGTGCAGACCACTTTCGAACGGCAACACTTGCTTGACGTCAATGCTATCCAGGAAACCCTTGTTGACCGCGAACAAAGTCACAGCCATCAACGAAATCGACAGCGGCGAATATTGTGCTTGCTTCAACAGCTCGGTCACACGTGCACCGCGGTCCAGCTGCTTGCAGGTTGCTTCGTCGAGGTCGGAAGCAAACTGCGCAAACGCAGCCAATTCACGATACTGCGCCAAGTCGGTACGGATACCGCCTGACAGGTTCTTGATAACCTTGGTCTGAGCAGCACCACCAACGCGCGATACCGAAATACCGGCGTTGATCGCAGGACGGATACCAGCGTTGAACAACGAAGTTTCCAAGAAGATCTGACCGTCGGTAATCGAAATCACGTTGGTTGGAACGAAAGCGGAAACGTCGCCAGCTTGAGTTTCAATGATCGGCAGAGCCGTCAGCGAACCGGTCTTGCACTTAACTTCGCCCTTAGTGAAAGCTTCAACGTAGTCTGAGTTGACGCGTGCTGCGCGTTCTAGCAGGCGGCTATGCAGGTAGAACACGTCGCCAGGATACGCTTCACGGCCTGGTGGACGGCGTAACAGCAGCGATATCTGACGGTACGCAACAGCTTGTTTGGACAGATCGTCGTACACGATCAGCGCATCTTCACCGCGGTCACGGAAGTATTCCCCCATTGTGCAGCCGGAGTAGGCCGACACGTATTGCATCGCAGCCGACTCGGAAGCCGATGCAGCAACCACGATGGTGTATTCCATGGCGCCGTGTGCTTCCAGCGAGCGCACGATGTTCTTGACCGACGATGCTTTTTGACCGATCGCAACATAGATACATGTCATGTCCAGGCCCTTTTGATTAATGATCGCATCAATCGCTACAGCAGTCTTACCGGTTTGACGGTCGCCGATGATCAGTTCACGCTGGCCGCGGCCAATGGGTACCATCGAGTCGATAGACTTGATGCCCGTCTGCATTGGTTGCGAAACGGATTGACGGGCGATAACGCCTGGTGCGATCTTTTCGATCGGCGCCGTCAGCGTGGCGTTGACAAGACCCTTGCCGTCGATCGGCTGACCCAGCGCATTGACAACGCGGCCACGCAGCTCAGGACCAACCGGCACTTCCAGGATACGGCCGGTACATTTAACTGTATCGCCTTCAGAAATGTGCTCGTAGTCGCCCAGGATAACAGCGCCAACAGAATCGCGCTCGAGGTTCAGCGCGAGGCCAAATGTGTTGCCTGGAAATTCCAGCATCTCACCTTGCATCACGTCAGACAGACCGTAGATACGGCAGATGCCGTCGGACACGGAAATAACCGTTCCTTGATTGCGGATTTCAGCGGTATCGCCAAGGCCTTGAATCTTGCTCTTGATCAGTTCGCTGATTTCAGACGCATTGAGTTGCATATAAACTCCTAAGATTTTTCTCGTTGCTCATGACGCAAATACGCAGGTGGATCACGCAGCGAGAGCAGCGTGCAGTTCTTGCAGCTTGGCACGTACCGAAGTATCGAGCACTTCGTCGCCTACTACTACTCGTACACCGCCGATCAGCGAGTTATCCACTGTTACCGATGGGTTCAACTTACGGCCGAATTTCTTTTCCAGCGTGGCAATCAAATCCTTAACTTGCGCTTCGATCATTTCGAAAGCGCTGATGATTTCTGCATCGGCAGCGCCTTCTTGTACGTTCTTCATCACTTGAAATTGCCTGGCGATTTCCGGCAATGCGATCAGTCGGCCATTATCAACTAGCGTCGCGACGAAGTTTTTGACTTCGGCGTGGGCCGCTTGTGGCGATCTCAACAGTGCCAGGATCATATCGACCACTTGCTGATGCGATACGGCGAGATTGTGTGCCAATGCCTTAACATCGGTATTAGCAGCTACCTGACCCATCTCGGCAATCAGGGCAGACCAAGTGGCCAAGTCTTGCGACTTGGCCACACGAAACAGCGCTTCAGCGTAGGGACGAGCAATCGTTGCAAGTTCAGCCATGATTACAGCTCTGTTTTCAATTGATTCAGAAAATCGGCGTGTACCGACAGATTGATTTCGCGCTTGAGTATCTGTTCGACGCCTTTAACAACAAGGGTCGCAACTTCACCGCGCAGAGTTTCGCGAGCTTTGGTAATTTGTTGTTCCGCTTCAGCCTCAGCGTTAGCGATGATACGAGCAGCTTCTTCAGAAGCTGTTTTTTTGGCTTCATCGATGATCAGCTTGCCGCGCTTTTCAGCTTCTCCAATACGCTTTTTACCTTCGTCACGGGCGGTCGCCAGTTCAACTGAAGCACGCTTTTCAGCAGCTGCCAGATCTGCCTTGCCACGATCAGCGGCTGCCAGGCCGTCTGCAATCTTCTTGGCGCGATCATCAAGCGCCTTCATCAACGGCGGCCACACGAATTTCATCGTGAATAACGCGAGGATGAAGAAGACCACGAACTGCGCAAACAATGTTGCATTTAAGTTCACGGTAATTTCCTTATCAGGATAACGTGGTTTGAAATAACTTCAGTCGATTTGATTACGCTCGATTCAATTACTTAACGATGAACGGATTTGCGAAAGCGAACAACATAGCGATACCAACACCGATCAGAAAGGCCGCGTCGATCAGACCAGCCAACAGGAACATCTTGATTTGCAGGATGTTCATCAGTTCTGGTTGACGTGCCGATGCTTCGAGGTACTTACCACCCATGATTGCGATACCGATACAAGCACCTATAGCGCCAAAACCGATTATCAAACCACAAGCCAAAGCAACAAAAGACAGATCAGTCATGACAATTCCTTCAAAGTTAAGTAAATACAAAAAACAGATTTAAAACCAAAGTTACAAATTCAAACTGAAAATCAGTACTGATTCGTGCTGCTCTTTAACTAGCCTTAGTGATTGATCCCAATTAATGAGTCTCATGCGCCTGGCCGATATACACCAGAGTCAACATCATGAAAATAAATGCTTGCAACAACACGATTAGGATATGGAAGATCGCCCAAATCGAACCTCCAATCACGTGGCCAACAAAGCCGAACGCAGTGGCGGTGGAGCCTAGCAGCGCGATCAACAAGAACAACAGTTCACCAGCATACATGTTGCCGAACAATCGCATCGCCAGCGATACGGTTTTAGCAACAAATTCGATCAGGTTCAACAGAAGGTTGGCAGGAGCTAACCAGATGCCGAAAGGCGCTGCCACCAGTTCGTGTAGGAAACCGCCGACACCCTTGATCTTGAGGCTGTAGTACAGCATCAGTACCAGCACTCCGAGGGCGATGCCCATAGTGCCGTTCAGGTCAGCGGTAGGAACAACTCGGTGATACGAAATCACGCTGTCGAGGCCAACAAGTGTAAAGAAGAAAGAGAACATATCGACTGGCAGGAAGTCGAGCGAGTTCATCAGCGCAACCCAGACGAATACAGTCAACGCCAGCGGCGCGATAAAGCTGCGATCGCCGTGGACGATGCCTTTAGCCTGGTCGTCGACCATCTCGACTACCATCTCGACGAAAGCCTGGAAACGTCCTGGGACGCCGGCTGTCGCCTTACGCGCCGCCAGGTACATCAGCAAGCTGCCGACCACACCTGCAAACACCGACCAGAAGATCGTATCGATATTAATGATCGAAAAATCGACAATCTTGGTTTGATGGGCGCTAGCTAAATGTCCGAGGTGATGGACAATATATTCTGAGGAGGTTAGTGCTTCGCTTGGAGCTACAATCATGATTGATGTCTAAAAAGTAAAATTATGTAACTTTTAAGTACCACGATGAAACTGACGATAAATGCCGGCCAATTCAAATCGTGATACAACCATACGACCGTGCCAATCAGTACAATCGTTGTAGCAATTTTGATAAATTCCCCGATAAAAAAAGACATCAGGTTGGCCCCACCCAGTTTGTGAGCGCTAGTATAAAGACGGAGAGCAAACAGTCCATTGGGAACCGCGCAACATACACCACCTAAAAGCGCGGAACAGAATCCGGAAAGGTCGGCTAATAAGCCCGCTATAAATGCTAGTACAGCCGTAATAACAAATTGCATAATCACGATGCGCAGCATACTGCCCCAATAATGTACGAAACGACTCGCTTAACAGAACGCGGTCGCAGTTTAATGACGCAGCGCAGTTATAATGCAAATTGTATGCAGTTTCTAGTGTATGGCAAATTTAGAAGCCCTGGGATTATAATTTCTGGAAGCGACTTCCGTCAAACTTTTATACCGAATCATAAGTTTATACAACAACAGAGAATCATCAATTCAGCCGCCACTTCCAACAAATTTTTATTGGTACGATCCGGACAATTTTTCCGCATCGTACCAACAAGGAAGTGTAACTTACGCTCCACCCTTGAGACGCGTGATCAGGCCATCCAGCGTATCCCAATCGGAAAAATCTATAACCAGTTGTCCACGATTCGTAGCCACCGTTTTGATCGTTACCTGAATCGCCAGCAAATTCGACAATTCCTCTTCCAGCCGTGCGATGTCACGTGATTTTTTCCTACTCTTAGTTGCGCGGCCAATCGTTTCTATCTCATTGGTGGTGCGCACCACTAGCTTTTCGGTATCGCGCACTGACATGCGCTTGGCCACTACCTGGTTGGCCAAAGTGATTTGTGTGGCCGCATCAACTGCCAGCAGCGCGCGCGCATGACCCATGTCGATATCGCCGGCCATCAACATGGTCTGCACCGGCTTGGTCAGGTTCAGAAGGCGTAGCAGATTGGATACCGCGCTGCGTGAGCGTCCTACTGACATTGCCGCCTGCTCGTGGGTGAAGCCGAAATCAGTAATCAGGCGATGGATGCCCTGCGCCTCTTCCAGCGGATTCAAGTCCTCACGCTGCATGTTTTCGATCAGCGCCATGGCGGCGGTGGTCTGATCGTCGACATCTTTGACTAATACCGGCACCTCGATCAGTCCGGCCAGTTGGGCCGCGCGGAAGCGGCGCTCGCCCGCGATGATTTCATAATGCTGGGCGCCATTGTGTGAGACGATTGGGCGCACCAAGATAGGCTGTAGCAAGCCCTGCCCCTTGATCGACGACGCCAATTCTACCAGTGCACCCTCGTCCATCCTAGTCCGCGGTTGATATTTTCCAGCTTGCATGACTGTGACAGCCAATACAGATGGCGCACCGACAATCGTTGGCACCGCTTCTGTGATATAGGTTGAACCGCCGAGCAAGGCTTCCAGACCGCGACCAAGTCCTTTTGGTTTTTTCGTGACCATCTTTTCCTACCGTAGAGTGCCTGTTGCAAAGTAATAGTTCGCGGATAACCACATGAATAAAATGTGAATAAGTCTATAATAAGCAGTGATTAACCTAATGGATAACTTCTGTATTACCGATGTATTAGCTGTAACTAACTAACCCGGGGTGAGTCGCCTGTTATATCACATACGCCATTGCACACACTGCCCGACAATTGCTTACATCGTCTTGATACGTTCCACCATCTCGGCGCCGAACGCGATGTATGCCTGAGCGCCCTTGGAAGCCCCATCAAAGCTGACGCCTGGCATGCCATACGACGGCGCTTCGGCCAGACGCACATTACGCGGAATGACCGTCTTGAATACCTTGTCACCAAAATGCTTCTCCAGTTCTTCCGAGACCTGTTGTGACAATGTCATTCGTGGATCGAACATCACGCGCAGCAAACCGATGATCTTCAAATCTGGATTCAGGTTGGCATGCACTTTCTTGATGGTGTTGACCAGATCCGACAAACCTTCCAGCGCATAGTATTCGCACTGCATCGGAATGATGACACCATTAGCGGCGCACAAGCCATTTAGCGTCAGCAGCGATAGCGCCGGCGGACAGTCGATCAAGATGAAGTCATATTCATCGGCAACCAGGAAGAACGCGTCTTTCAGGCGTTTTTCGCGATTCTTCAGTTCGACAATTTCCACTTCGGCGCCGGCCAGTTCGCGATTTGCAGGCAATACGTCGAAACCGCCAGTTTCGGAAGTCTTGCACACATTCTTGATATCCGAGATTCCCAGCAGGACTTCATAAATCGAGTCGGTCAACGTACCTTTGTTGATCCCTGCTCCCATCGTCGCATTGCCTTGCGGATCGAGGTCTGCCAGTAATACGCGCTGGTTCAATTTAGCCAGCCCGGCGGCCAAATTGACGGCGGTAGTGGTTTTACCGACCCCGCCTTTTTGATTGGCGATGCAGAAGATTTTTGCCATATGTTTTCTATTATTGGTTGGACAAGGTTCAAGCGTCGCAGTAATGCGACGCCAACTGATCTGATCAGACAGTTAGATTACAAGGATCTACGAAGCTATTAGACAATAGCCTAGTGGGCCACAATAACCCACTATCTTCAGCATCTTTAATAAAAATAAAGTGACGTTCCGCATCCAGCCTAAGCACCGTCACTGGGCGTATTTCAGTGACTTACCAGCCTGCCGGTAAACGCGTGCTCTCTCGATCCGGCTGCACACCATTGAGGGCGATGAACTGGCCGGCATCAGCCAGCAGATGATACGTCATCATCTATCTGTGATAGCTCACGGGTCAAAGTCAGGTTATAAGTGCTATTCCACTTTACCAGTAGACTCAGATAATCCAGTAATTGCCACTTCTTTTCATACATCTCGATTCCAAATACCTACACGCCTTGCTGCAGGCATCGATTCCAGCGATGCACCTAATGCGATCTGCGTTGCACTCATCCTGTCATTTCTCCACCATCCCAGAAATTACCCTTGAGGTTGTTGTCGATTATTTATGTAGCCTGGTCGTCAGCGCCAATCTCGTTCAAGTGCTTCATGCCACTTTTTTTCAGATGCACCAGCAACAGCGACAATGCCGCCGGCGTCACGCCGGAAATCCGCGATGCCTGGCCAAATGTTTCTGGGCGATAC
This sequence comes from Collimonas sp. UBA1456, assembly GCA_002325825.1. Lineage (GTDB taxonomy): Bacteria > Pseudomonadota > Gammaproteobacteria > Burkholderiales > Burkholderiaceae_D > Collimonas. The sequence continues at coordinate 6,010 of DCSW01000023.1, read as the reverse complement.
AAACTCAGCTTTTGCCGTACCTCGATCGATAGTGCCTGCACGTTCATATAATCCAGGTCAGCTGGCAGCTTGAGGTTTTCATTGTGCTCGTGGCGCTCAACTTCACGCGCCTGACGATCAATGTAGCCAGCGTACTTGACCTGAATCTCAACTTGCTCCTTGACGACAGCATCATCGATTCCCGGACCACCTATATTCTGACCATCGACACCGTTGAGCGTCATTAATTTCTCATAAGTAACGTTGGGACGACGCAATAGATCGGCCAATGCATATTCGCGCTCAATCGCCTTACCAACAACACGCTCGGCCTCGGCATTTGAAATAAGGTGCGGATTGACCCAGGTCGTGCGCAGGCGCTCCATTTCCAGTGCGACTGCTTCGCGCTTCTTATCGAATTGCGCCCACTGCTCATCGCCGACGCAGCCCAACTGGCGGCCGATTTCGGTCAGGCGCATATCGGCGTTATCTTCCCTCAAGCTCAATCGATATTCCGCACGGCTCGTAAACATCCGATACGGTTCTTGCACACCTTGGGTAATCAGGTCGTCGACCAGCACACCGAGGTAAGCTTCATCACGGCGCGGCGTCCAGACATCACGCTCTTGTGTTTGTAAGGCGGCGTTCAAGCCGGCCAGCATCCCTTGTGCAGCAGCTTCTTCGTAGCCGGTGGTACCATTAATCTGACCAGCGAAGTACAGGCCCTGGATCGACTTGGTTTCCAACGATGCCTTCAAACCGCGCGGGTCGAAATAATCGTATTCGATCGCATATCCCGGACGAAGGATATGCGCGTTCTCCAGGCCGTGTATCGAATGCATCAGGGCAAGTTGAATGACAAATGGCAAGCTTGTCGAAATGCCATTAGGATAGAACTCGTTGGTGGTCAGACCTTCTGGCTCCAGGAAAATCTGGTGCGAGTCCTTGCCGGCAAAGCGATGAATTTTGTCCTCGATTGATGGGCAATAACGCGGACCAACACCCTCAATCACGCCGGTGTACATCGGGCTGCGATCTAGCCCGGCACGAATGATGTCATGTGTCTGTTGGTTGGTATGAGTTACCCAGCATGGCAACTGCTTAGGATGCATGCAGACACTGCCCATCACTGAAAACACCGGGATTGGATCGAGATCACCCAGTTGTTTCTGCATAACCGAGAAGTCGATGGTGCGGCCATCAATGCGTGGCGGCGTGCCAGTCTTCAATCGCCCTTGAGGCAACTTCAGTTCTTTTAGACGCGCCGACAGCGAAATCGCTGGCGGATCACCGGCACGGCCGGCTGAGTAATTATTCTGGCCAACATGGATCTTACCGTTAAGAAAAGTACCAGCCGTCAACACTATTGCTCGGCTGAGGAATTTGATGCCAACCTGGGTCACAGCGCCAATCACGCGATCGCCCTCAACCAGCAAATCATCCACCGCCTGCTGAAACAACCAGAGATTTTTCTGATTTTCCAGCCGCCAACGAATCGCTTGCTTGTATAGGATACGGTCGACTTGCGCACGGGTTGCGCGAACGGCCGGGCCCTTCGATGAATTCAGGGTGCGTAACTGAATACCCGCCTCGTCGGTAGCGATAGCCATCGCCCCACCCATCGCGTCGACCTCTTTAACTAGGTGACCCTTGCCTATCCCGCCAATTGAGGGGTTGCACGACATCTGACCAAGGGTCTCTATGTTGTGACTCAATAATAGAGTTTTCTGACCCATACGAGCAGACACCAACGCGGCTTCCGTACCAGCATGACCGCCGCCGACAACGATTACATCAAAATTTGTAGGAAAAAACATAGTACGCCTCGTGGAGACGATAAAAAAGGTGAGCGGGTGGTTATTATAAAGCCAGAAACAGTGACATAACGAATCGAGGTCTATTCACCAGATAAATTGACTTAGAGCCTGTTCGAAATCTCTCCAACACCTTTCAATTCAAAATTAGAATGCGATAGCGTTTCACGTGAAACTTTTTCACATGAAGAGGCGCCGGTTAAATAAAAAAAGTTATTGTTCCACGTGGAACAATAACTTTTAAAAAATTACCACTTCCCATTGAATTTTCTACCACCCCCTATAATTAAGGAAGACGTCATACCCTATCTTCCAAATCAATACCAAAACTACCAATAAGAACAGTTTTCGTACAAAATTACTACCGCACTTCAATCCCAGGCGCGTACCTCTCTTTCCCAAACATTGTAAATAGCCATTATTTATATAAGTTATAGAAATGATATATTTATCTTATCCAAGCCAGAGCAACATCGTCAGATTTGGCGCTACGTTGATCACCTTAGATACCGCCGAAGCCACCAGGAAATCGGAGCCGTCAGGAAGCTACCCATATCAAAGCCCAAAACACCGTCATAATATTCAATTACACCGCCAATCAACACTGAACACTGTGTGTATTTTTTCTTTTTAGCTGGAATGCAGCGGTGTATGGATATTCTAAAAATCCTTTTTTCTTTATCGTGTACATAGCTACCGCCAAAAAATAAATGGCAGCTATTTACAGATCGCTTCTGTTGGAATATAAGTAACCGTATAAGCACCAAGAAAGAAAAGCAAATAGAAATGCCGCGCCGGGCGCAGGCAATACAGCGCCAGACGCCAGCTTGACCATTCGCACAAAATTTACGGCAACAGCCCTGGTAACGAATATAATTTCAGGAGTGGTATTGGGTAGCATCTTGAAAAATTTCAGCACCTGAATTACCCCCCCCCATCCAACCACAGCATCGATCAAACCAGCTGGAAAAAAGCTGATGACAGTATAAAAATCAGAAAATAACTCATGCATTATCGCTCACCATTTTTAAACACATAGGAAAGGCGGCGACTAAAATTATAGGTGGCGACACGGATAAGTACATACCTCAATGAGGGGTGGCTTTAAGAATAAGGAAAGATCTGCGGTTCTACTTGCAGAGGCCTGTGGCTGAAGCCTATTCTGTTATGTTATTTACTAAGAACACTTTAGGAAACTCACTGCCCGGACAGACCCACAACACAGCAACGTTGACGCCATAGAATGGACTTGCCTATTTTAAGCATTAATTTGACGACGATTTAGCGACGAAACACGCGCATGCCATCCCCCATAGCAGCAAGCTGCAGACAAGCTTTGAATGATGAAATGACTGACGTCAGATTTTTGCACTTGCTGTTTTGTAAGAAGTTCTGAGATCTCGCCAACGATACCTCGCCGGAATGCCGGAACGCAAACGATGATCGGACCGAAAATTATGCCCAATCTTCCGACCAGCGTCTTGTTAGATCGCATCAGACCAAACAAAACAAAAGCCAGCAACTTGTAGCGGCTGATTACCGTAGCCGAGCGAAATAGCACGCAGCTCATTTTACTTTTCTGGATTACATTCAGTACCTGACAGAATGGCGAGTTGACTATACGCACGATCAGAGCGAAGCCCGCGATCGCAATTGCCAGCACCACCTAACACAAGGTCAGGTCATTGCCAAGATCGATGAAACTAATAAGATGGCCGCGCGGTACGCCTTACAAATCATTCCTGCCACCTTTGAATGGCGCCTACAAGAAAACGAAGTAAAGCATCTGCGCCAGCGTGATCATCGTGAAATAAATGCCATTCCGACAGATCCGCCCACGCTCCCCATGATAAAACTGATCAATGTGCCCGGCAGTGTTTCTAGAATCAAGCCAAGCTCGGTCGGCAAGCCCAGCGTTTGCAACGCATAGCCGGTGACATAACCGGCGCCTCTGAAAAATTCAGAATACCAAAACGACAACAAGCCGGTAAAGTTGATCAGCAAATCGAAGGTACAGGTAACCAGCGCGAAACAAATGATCTTCATCAGGAACACAGGATAAATCCCCAACGGGGCCGCTAGCGCGGATACAAGAATCAGGCCGTAACCAATTTTCTTATTCGTGTTCATCTATTATTTCTCCTTGCCTAACAAGCTAGCCGGCCGAATCATTAGGACAATTGCCATCACGATGAACACCACGGTTATCGAAGCTTCTAGATAAAACACCTGGGTCAACCCTTCAATCACGCCCAGCGCCAGGCCGGTGACGATCAAGCCCATGATAGAATCCATGCCGCCAATCACTACAACCGCGAACACGATGACAATCAAGTTGGAACTCATCAAGCAGCTGGCAAGACCTGGATCACCGGCGCCACCAGCACCCCAGCAAAGTCTGCCAAAGTGAAGCCGTAAGCCAGTGTGGATCATCAACGGCACATTGATGTCAAATGCTTCGACCAGCTTCGGATTCTCAGTATCGGCGCGCAGGTAGGCGCCCAATTTGGTTCTTTCGATCACGAATCAAGTCGAAAAATACACCACCAGCGAAGCTAGCACTACCCAAGCGCGATAATTCGTAAGCACCATAAAGCCGAGGTCGGTAGAGCAGCACAACAGATCGGGCACTGAATACAGCTGACTGGAGACGCCGTAGAATGAGCGAAAGATGCCCCCCCACCCTCAAGGTGATGCAGCAGAAGGTCAGCAGCAAGCCGTACAAATGATCCATTTCGATCCAGGCCAGAGATGCGCTCATCATGTATAACGCGTCGTTGGCAAAATTGCTCACGTTGAGCAGGCCGAAAATGATAGCTCGGCTGAGTGACAACATCGCGTAAAACGAACCATTGATCACCCCCAGCAACAGCTAGCTCATCAAGGCTTGAAAGGGAATGTCCAACATTTCTTTCCATAGCAATATCATTAAAGAATCACTCGCAAGAGTGAGTAACTCAAAAACAGCGCAGCAAGCGATGCGGTAAACAATACACTAGCGTGCATCCTCGTTGATGGACATGCACGCCAGTGTGACACGCTTAATATGCCAAACGTATCATCAGCCAGCCTTACACAACAAGAAGTCACGCGAGGCTGCATCAAAAAATCAAAGCGTCATTACTTCCAAAATACGCATTTGGTTTCTGTTTTCGGGCTTAAGGATTGAGCATCAGGAATAGCCTGGATCTTGTTCAGATAGTCCCAAGGATATTGGGATTCAGTGGGTGTCTTTACCTAATATAGGACGGACCATGTCATACACCACACGTCTGTCTCTGGACGCAGATCACGGTACGCATTCGTAGTGTACATATCGTTACACTTGGTATTGCGCATCTGGGCCATGATCTTGTCGCCGTCATCAATCCCAATCGCCTTTACCACCATCAGGTACAGCATCGCTGCCGAGTAATCCACGGCTTGCAAGCTGGATAGCTCCTTCTTCATCTTTTCGAAGTAATGCTTAGCCTATTTGCGGGATTCGAAATTCTGGTCCCAATATCAGCTGTCGGCCAGGTAAATGCCCTACGTCTGTTTCAGAGTCAGCGAATGAATATAGTTGATGAACACCAGTAGACCGGTCAAATCAAATTGGCGCTCTTGGTGACTCCGCATTCGTTGGATGCCTTGACCGAATTGATGAGGCCTCCAGAAGCTTTCACAACTGCCGTTGTGTCATTTTCCAGAGACACGCCGAAGCAGCATCGGCGGTCACAAATTATCAGGTCTTGCCGTCCTGATTGATAACTTCCGCACTTGTGCCATGTGCCATTGCGTAGGTGTCGTATGCATATTGAACGGTGTAAGGTGTGCACTCTTCGTTGGTGAGATGGTTGCTGCCAGCAGCGATTTCAAAAAATGAAGACGTACTAAATAGCGCGTTAAAAGTGTACCAATTCGGGTTAATAGTCAGCGTAGACCTTCTCATAATCGTGGGCTGAAAGTAAGCAGCTTGAAGGCTTTTAAGTGATTAACCAACAGCACTTGATGTACCATCGTGATGGTCACGATTGACGACTCGATGTCGGCGTTCATACGCTGCCGCCGATGCCAGCTTGCCTCACCAGCGCAAGCTACCTAATCAAACCGAGGTAGTTACCAGCACCACCAGATGTTTGATAGCATCAAAGCTGAGCACGCCCAGGTGATGGGTCTGACCTATGGCATGGGCAACTTGCCATGTAGTCTCCCCCTAAATCAAGACACTTTGGATG
>DCSW01000033.1 GCA_002325825.1 Collimonas sp. UBA1456 | reverse complement strand
AATCGTATAGATTCGCTACTAGCAAGAGTGAAAATAGAAAAATACAGGGCCTGAACAGCTCTATTTATTAACCCGAATTGGGTACACTTTAAACGCACCATTTAGTACATCTTCATTCCGGTATTGACAGGTGCCTCTTTCTATGATTACCCCTCTATTTTGAGCTTCTCCATCAGCTGCAAGGTTTACGATTTTTTGGGGGGGGCTCGCAGTTTGAATTCGCCAGGAATTGGCTGGTCATGATGAGTGATCAGCGCATCAACAGGCTTGCCGGTAGCCTCGATCACCAGCACTAGATTCGTATTGACTAAGCAACTTATAACCTCAAGGTGAGCGAATTTTTGCTTTTTGGTCACGAGGAATGGATCCTATTACAATATAATAAATATTATAATTTTCTGTATCAAGCGCGAAACGCGGTAAGAGCGCGAATGTTCACTAACGCAACTTGCTTAGCATCGTTCAGCCATCCAATGGAATATGCTAATCTCTACCGCACAACTTATCTCCCCGCCAGCACTTGCTGATCTGCCGGCATCCATTCGTCAATCCGGTTTGCGTTACGCTGTCAACCCCGGACAACTGAGGCTGCTGGAGCAGAGCGGCATCGTGTTGCCGCCTACTTTGGCGAATGCGGTACTCAAGCGCAAGGTCGAATTTGCCGCCGGCAGATACTGTGCGCGGCAGGCTTTGCGCGCACTGGGCTACGATGGACAAGAAACCTTGGTCATTGGACAGCATCGAGCGCCAATCTGGCCTGATGGCTTTGTTGGATCAATCAGCCATGGAGATGGCTACGCGCTCGCCGTGGTCGCTTCAAATCAGGATTGGAGTGGTATCGGTATCGATATCGAACGTTTCCTTGATCACGATGCCGCACAACCGCTAGTGCCGCATCTGATGAACGTCGCCGAACTGGCTATCGGAATTGCCGCCGGCATGTCGCTCGAGCACTGGCTGACGTTAGTTTTCTCGGCGAAGGAAAGCCTGTTCAAGGCTCTCTATCCGTATGTCGGCAGATATTTCAATTTTCTGGATGTGGAGGTCAACGCGCTACTAGGACTCGGTGGCCTCACCCTGCAGTTGCTAACGACGCTCTCACCGCACTGTATCAAAGGAAACTGCTATCCGATCCGGGCACATTATGGTGACAATAATATCGTGACACTTTGCCTACTATCGTCAGCCGTTCTGGCGCCGACGATTATTGCCAAATGAGATTTTTGGGAGGAAAAACATGCGCCTGTGGGACGAGATATTTGTTGATCGGTATCTATACTTAAAAGCCCGGGAGGTGGTTATAAAAATATCGAAAATTATCGAAATGTGAGGCGAAGCCAGTTTCCAGGTGTCGATCATCAGTGACGATGAAATAGTGCAGATGCTTGCTAATGAGATCTCAAAGTTGTTATATAAACTCATGGAAGAAGAACTGTAAGGGCTGATTGCGGTCGGCGCTTTGGGTGTATTAGCGCAGCTTCCGCGAATGCGACAGCAACAGCATGGCGGATCCATTGATTCGGACTTTGCGCGAGAGCGACCGAGTTTGTTAACACCAGCTCTGCAATCGGTTCGCTCAAAATCTTGTCGTGGATCTGGACGATGAGGACTTTCCATCGGTAATTTGCGCCAATGCCCGCCAATCCGCCAAGCGGTAAGTCATCGGCCCCGGCATCGAACTTTTTTATCAAGTCCATACGAGTCTTTTATGGTTGAGGTTAGGATGCCGGAACTAACGATACAATATTGATTGCGACCTTGACGAAAGAGTGTGCCTGGCCATTTGTGGGATGAACCAATGGCGCAAAATATCGGTCGTTGGGCGAATGAGAAAATACTTATCGGTTAGTTCTTATATTTTGAACGTCGATCCGGTCCACCTGATAATTTCTACCTCTATTTAAAAAAAGTCGTTTTCTCGCTGCTTCCATTGCTGATACAGATTACCCCAACCACATTTTTTAAAGCCTGCTCCAATAAGCTTGGCTTATCGTTAAGGGGCTTTTCTTTCGTGTTTTTCGGCAATTTTCGAGCGGTGTTTGAGTTACCAGCCGCCACGCTGCAGGGTACGCCGATGCATATTTAGCGTACGTACGGCTGGAGATACATTGCCATGGTGCTGCGCCAGAATTTGCGCAGGCCGGAATCATTCATTAACTGCAGGTCAATAGTGACGAATCTGAAGGTGGTCTATGCTCGCCACCGCGAGCGCCGCCCGGTCGTCATGGGCGATGGTGACGCTAAAGCCGCACCGCGTCAGCGAACGTCCCATGATATCGGCGAGTACCTGATTGTTGTCGAGGATTGGGAAGGCTGAAGCGGTCGCTTCATTCATCACAGCGTAATTTCCAGCTCGGTGACGGTACCGACGCCCAGGGTCGAAGTCCGTTAGATGTTGTAATTGATCTGGCGCATGCTTCCGAGCACCAACAGCAAGCCGATGACTTTGCTGTTGGTGCTGCCTGCCACCGGCTCGTAACCGAACCTTCGCAGTAACCCGGCATCGATGCCGGTGCCGCTATCTCCGACTTTGATCAGCGTGGTGCCGTCGACGATCTGCAACATTCCCTGCAGTGGTTATAGTTGCCCGCCCGCGCGGCGTTGTCCTGCAGAGTCAACAACAATTTACTGAGGATGCGCGGGTTGACACTGGGGCCATCGTTTTCTGGCAGTAAAACGGCAAAGTTGATGGCAGGATAGCGTAAGTGCCAGCCATCGATTAAGGTCTGCAGACAGTGTTTCAGGTCGACCAAAAATAGACTGGACGCGCCTCCGCCAGCAGGATCGGCATCGACGCGCATATGATCGAGCGTGGCTTTGCATAACCTGATCTGTTATTCGATGATGACTAGATCGGCGCCATAGCTTGCCAGCGCCGGATTGCGTCGGGTGTCATGCTGCAGCTCGCCGGCAATCACCGCGATGGTCGCCAGCGGCATCCCCACTTCATACGCCGCACCGGCGGCCTGCACGTCCAGCGCGACGATGCGTTCGGTTTGCATTTGACGTTCGCGCGCCTGTGCCAGTTACGCCTCGAGTTGGCGCAGGTTGCTGGAGATGAGCGTGGCGAACCAGGTGATCAACGTTGCGGACACGGCAAAATTGACACATATCTCGGCCAGGTGATAAGCCATGCCACTTCTGTGATCGTGGATCGACAGCGGCTGGGAAAAGTAGGTCAGCACGGAATAACGAACGAATGTAGCGCCAGCGCAAACGCTAGGCATCGCAGGATGGCGGCCGCTCTACCACCAGCGTCAGTAGGTAAAACGAGACGAGCGAATTGGTGGCGCCACCGGGGAAATACAGCAGCAGCGACCAGCAACTGGTAGAACAACTCGATATCGCCTGCCGGGCGAGGCGAGCGCATGCGCCACCAGCTCAGCAGATTGAAACCGGCAAGCAAGGCGATCACGACAAACAACGACAGGCCGGTACCAATCGAGAAATGTATCGCCGCGATCGCCAGTAACTGCACGACGATGGCTACCAGGGACATCCAGACCAGGAAACTGAGTATCTGATGCTAAGGCAGCGGGGGGCAGAAGAGAGGTAAAAATCGGCGAAATGTGCATTGCCGGATTATATCCTTGCTATCGATTCGCTATTCGCTTCAGGGATGCCGCTTATTTGGTTACCGTCAGCAAGGTTTGCTGGCCGTTGCGGAAGGTGTAGATCGATAGCGTGCCGTTGCGGATATCGCCGTTTTTGTCGAAGGCGATCTTGCTGGTGACGCCGTTATGCGCGATCTTGGCCAGCGCCGGCAGGTATTTCTTCGGGTCGACCGAATTGGCTTTCTGCATGGCATCGGCGATGGTCATCACGGCATCGTAGGTGTACGGTGCGTACTGGACGCTGTCGGCCTGGTATTTTTTTTTGTAGGCGGCCTTGAAAGCCTCAAGCGGCGCATTGTCCTCGAAGCCGCCGGCGATCGCACAATATACGTTGTCGTCGACCAGCCCTTCACCCGCCAAACGTGGCAGGGTCGAGGTGCAGACCGCATCGCCACCCATGAACCTGGCGTTGATACGAAGCTGGCGAATCTGGCGCAGCATGGCGCCGGCGCTGGCGTCAATACCGCCGAAAAAAATCAAGTCAGGCTTCTTGGCCTTGACGGCGGTCAGGATGGAACTAAAATCGATGGTGCGGTCGCTGGTGTATTGGATAGCGACGATCTCGACGCCGTTAGCTTTGGCGTCTTTGGCGAACTTGGTCGCTAGCCCCTGGCCGTAAGCGGTGCGGTCATCGATCACGGCGACCCGCTTAGCATGCAGTGTCTTGGCCGCATAGCGTCCCATTGCGGCTCCTAGCTGCGTGTCGTTGGCAACTACGCGGAAGGTGGTGTTGAAGCCTTGTTGGGTATACTTAGTACTGGTGGTAGATGGCGAAATCTGCGGGATCCCAGCATCGTAATAGATCTTCGATGCGGGGATTGAGGTGCCTGACTGCAGGTGTCCGATCACCGCCGCCACCTTGGCATCGACCAGTTTTTGCGCAACCGAGGTGGCCTGCTTCGGATCGCTAGCGTCGTCTTCAGCCTGTAGCACGAACTTGATCTTCTTACCGTCGATGATGATGCCCTTGGCGTTGAGGTCGTCGATGGCCATGCGCGCGCCGTTTTCATTGTCCTTGCCGACATGCGCGACCGGACCGCTGAGCGGGCCGACATGAGCAATCCTGACGACCTGCTCCTGGCTTTGCACTTGTGCGCTGACGGCCAGCGCACAAGCTGTGGCCAGAGTAATTGCGTTCATCTTGAAATTGATCTGCATCTATTTTCTCCGGAATGCGATTTGTAATTTTGCCATTATCCCCTGTGTCTCGCTGACGGCGCTCTGTTGGTTTAGGTTTGTCTTGGTTTGCCAATGCAACACAGCCATCGATGGCAGCGGACGGACGGCGGATTTTAAAATCCTGCAAGTCGCTAATGAGTGACATCAATCGGTAATATTTTCTACAAATAATAAAAACCAGTTTAGATTTGTGCTGCTGGAATCGATAAATGTACATAAAGACAGACCTTGAGAGACCTCGAAAAACCCTGGCGAATGCAAGTTTTTCTGGAGAAGCGTAGCCGCCCGAGAGCGTGGTTAATATCGCATCGTCGAGATTGCAGAGCACAGCAAATTTTTTAAAGTTGGACCTTTATTCAAATTAAACAACAGGATATTTTCCCATGAAGCTTGGTTCATGGGCGCTGGCATTCGCAATGCTGGTTTATCTGAGTGATTGCAGCGGCGATGGCAGTACGGTCGGCAGTAGTGCAACCAGCTATGGTGACTGTCACAGACAGTGGCGGCCAAAATGTGTAGATCGCAGTGACAGACGTCAATGGCAATTTCTCGATTCTGCTCAAAGGCATCGCATCTTTCATCTCAGCTGCGGAGACTAGCGATCCGATTGGCACCACGCTTTATCAACCCAATGTCAACGATCAGCTCGACAACATCTTTGCCCTTACCCGTTTCAATGTGCGCAATGGCCAGATTGTCGTAGGTACTGATGCCGACCGCACCGTGCTGTCTATCCTGCCGAGCAGTATCATCTCCAGCAGCTTACCGACTGGTGCGGTACAGTCGGCGGAGGCATTACACATCGTCCCGACCACTACATCTGTCCGAAACGTCATCGTGGTCGTCGGCGAAAACCAGACCTTCGATGCGGTCTTCGGCGCCTACCGGCCTCCCTCAGGCCAAACTATGAAGAACCTGTTGTCGCAAGGCACTATCAATGCCAATGGCACGCCGGGCCCGAACATCAACCTGGTAGTCCAGAACTTCAAGTACTGCGCAGAACACTCACAGCATCAATCTGACCCGTTTGACAGCCTACGTGACACTACTGTGAGTGACCGCCATCGGCGATCTGTTGGTGGCCTCCAACAACGTCATGACGACTGTGCTGAAATCGAACCTAGCCGGCCTCACCTTGTTCTATAACGACGTCGCCAAGGGCGCGCGCTGCTCGCAGCCTCGTTCGTGGTACCGAAGAATCTCGATAACGGTCATCCAGGCTACTCGGCACCCGTTCGTTACGAAGTTTTCCTGTAAGACATGGCCGCTAAGGTCAAGGCCAATCCGAAGCTGTGGGCGCACACCGCGATCCTGGTTACCACCGATATTTCGATACCGGTTATATTCAGAATCTGGACTTCTTCGACAATGGCCCGCGAATTCCATTCATGGTGGTGTCGCCGTATGCACGCCCTGACTTTATCGACTATACCCACTACGATCACTCGCCGATGCTAAAATTCATCGAACGTAACTGGCGCCTGTCAGCGTCATTGCTGCGACAACCTGCCGAACACTCTGTATTGCCGCTGATAAGTACCGGCCGGTGAACACCACCGCGATTGGCGACCTGATAGCGATGTTCAATTTCTAAGTCACTTTTATTGGGATAAGAGACGAATATAGTCGTAGAAAAATATTTGACTCTGACCCTAATTAAAATGCTTGGCGGTGTTGCTGAGACTTCTGTCGGTCGCGCTGGACATTGCGCGAGTGACGGCGGCAATGCAGATTTGAAATGGACCTGATTTACTGAGATTTAATCAAGGTTGGTTGCTGGACCGATTGTTGGGATGCCGGCTTGCATGCATCCGCCGTAATTGCGACTACCAGCGCCGTACTGCTAGCCGGCTGTAATGACGCCGATACTTCTGTGAGCGGCTAATACTTCCATCGATTCGGCCAGCGTTGCACCATTATCTGCCGCGGCCGTTGCCGACAAGCGTCTATCATCAACAGATAGGGTGTGCTATCCCTAACCGCTGGCGACATTGAGTGCCGTCGCCACATTGGGCAAGAAACTGTTCTTAGATGCATAGCTATCTGCTTCCTGCAAGATGTCCTGTGCCACCTATCATAGTTCCGATCATACCCCTACGGCCCGCCTGGCTGTTCAGATTGGCGGCGCCGACATGCAGTGACAAGGCACGCGCACAGTGTCATTGCTGCGCTATCTCGACTTTACGCCGGAATTCATGCGCCATTACTAGGTGCCTGGGACTGAATGAAACCGAAGACGTTGCCTCAGCCGGTGGTTTCACTCGTAATGGTGAGGTCGATTCGCTGCATGAGCAGGCGCTGAGCCCGCTGCTTAATCCTAATGAAATGACGAATGCGAATCCGATTGAGATCGCCGCCAAGTTGAAAAACCAGTTATGCCGAGCAGTTCCTGAAAGGCTATGGTGTCGGTATTTTCGATTATCCCGAGGCGGCGCTGGAGACTTTCTAGACTGAAGATCCGAGCTTTCATTTGTACACTAGTAAATTCGATGCTGTGATATCTGGCAATGCCGATTTCTCTGTTGCTGAATTGCGCGGCTACGGTCTATTCAAGAATCCGAACAAAAGCAATTGTATCTGTAATCTTCTCCCTAAATCAAGACACTTTGGGTG
>DCSW01000091.1 GCA_002325825.1 Collimonas sp. UBA1456 | reverse complement strand
TTTAAAATATTTTAAACAGGCTCTGAGAGCGGGCTGCTGCCGGTAGAGATGCCGGCCATCGTCTCTAACCATACCGACTTCTACCAATTGGCGGCGAGCTATAATATTACGTTCCATCATCCGCCATTAGCTGCCAGGGCATTGACGCAGGCCAAGAAGGTGCTGAAAGCGCGGGTCATGAAAATCGTTGAAACCAACAATATTGATCTGGTAATGCTGGTACGCTAGATGCAAATTTTGTCACCTTCGATGTGCATCGCGCTGATCTGCCGCGCCATCCTGCCGAGCTTCAAGGGTGTGAAACCTTATTATAAAGAGTATGATCGCGACATCAAGCTGATCGGTGCTACGCCGCATTTCGTTACCCGCGATTTGAATGAGGGGCCGATCATTGAACAGGATGTGGCGCGGGTCTAAATCATAAGATGAATCCTGAGACCTTGACGGCGATAGGGCGTGATATGGAATGCGTGGTGCTGGCACGGGCGGTGAAGCGCTTTATCAAGAATTAGATCCTGCTCAAGGGCCACAAGACAGTCGTGTTCAAGTAAGCCATACTGGCGATCTCGTTGCTTTCAATCGGGATCGTAATCAGAGTCAGAAATAAAACCAAAACCAGAACCAGAATCAGAACGGAACTGCAAACAAAGAATGGCCTGAATGCATGCATTCAGGCCATTCTTTGTTTGCCTACAGCTGCGCTGCAGTTGTCACGTCTTTTTGCTTTAGCACAGGGCGTCAATCATATTCTCCAGCTTGATGATTGATGACGTCGGTACTAAACTGACATATTCCTTCTACCAATTTTTGGGTCCCCATTGCATCGTCGTTCAGCATCGTACGGAATGTGGTTTCGTCGAAATTGATCTTTTTGATATCGCTTTGTTGCGCATCTTCCAAGTTCAGCTTGCGGGTGACCGTAGCATCGCTTTTCAGCCAGTTTTTGCAGTAAATCGGGACTGATTTTGAGTAGGTCGAAGCCGGCCAGTTCGCTAATTTTGGAAGTGTTACGGAAGCTGGCGCCCATCATCTCAGTGGCGTAGCCGAATTTGCGGAAATGGCTATAGATCTGCTTGACCGATTGCACACCGAGGTCGTCGGCGCCGGTGTGCAATTGTGGCCGGTCGATTTCTTGTACCAGTCATAGATGCGGCCGACAAACGGCGAAAATCAGTTCAGGCAATTCGCCTGCGGCAGCGCAAATAGCAGAGTCAGATTGCAATGTACATCGGATTTTTGCAGAATTTCTGCGGAACGGATGCTTTCCAAAATTGAGGAGATCTTGATCAGTACGCGCCAGCGATCGGTGCCTGCGGCCTCATACAGCTTGATCAACGCATGTCCCTTGTCGATAGTTCCTCGGGCGTCGAATGACAGGCGTGCATCGGTTTCAGTAGAGACGCGGCCCAGAATGATTTTCAGGATTTCCTGGCTGAAGGTAAGCAGCAGGCGATTGATGATGTCGCCGGTGGCCAGGCTGGTGTGTTCCTTAATAATATGACTCAGAACGGTGCGTAGTCGGGTTTCTACACCACTTCCAAGGTCAGCGACGTGTTGGTGGTGACGTCGTAGGGTGCGAATGCCTTAATGAATTGGAAGTCGCCAGTATCGGCAACGATGGTGATGAATTGCTTGAGTTGTTCGAGTTGGTTCATAGCAGCGTAGAAAAGCAGAACTTGTTAATCGGAGATGTCTTCCTGTCATCCAACTCAGTTTATGTGCGTGCCAGTGTTGGTAACATCAACCTCGCCCGACAGCAATCGGTCAGTTCCCCAGTTAGTATTTAGCCAATACGTTCTTCGGTCGTAGCATCGAACAGCACAGCCTTAGACAAGTCGAATGCCAGTTGCAATTGGTCCTTCGGATTCGCCGCTGCGCGGGGATGGGTACGGCAGGTTACGCGGGTATTGTTGAAGGTGGTGAACACCAACGTATCGGGGCCGGTAGGTTCGATCAGTTCGACGCTGCAACCGACTTCTGTCGGATGATAGTCGCCAAGCGCACCGTTGGCGTCCGAGATTCGTGCACTCTGGGCGTCAGTGACATGTTCCGGGCGAATGCCGAGGATGACTTCCTTGCCGATCCAACTGCCGAGGAATGCGATGTGCGCTTGCGCCGGAGCCAGCGGCAACAGCGTTTTCTGGCCAGCATGTTCCAGCTCGAAAGCCGGACCATGGCCATTCGCCACCAGGTTGCCGCGCATGAAATTCATCGACGGCGAACCGATGAAACCGGCGACGAACAGGTTGCTTGGATTATCGTAGATTTCCTGTGGGCGGCCGAACTGCTGCACCACGCCATCCTTCATCACGGCGATGCAGTCGCCCAGCGTCATCGCTTCGATCTGGTCGTGCGTGACGTAGACAATGGTGCTGCCGAGGCGCTGGTGCATCAGTTTGATTTCGGCGCGCATTTCAACGCGTAACTTGGCATCCAGGTTGGACAAAGGTTCGTCGAACAGAAATAGGGCCGGGTCGCGGGCGATAGCACGGCCCATGGCGACACGTTGGCGCTGCCCGCCCGACAGCAACGCCGGCTTGCGGTCCAGCAGATGGGTGATCTGCAGCGTGGTGGCAACGCGGTCGACGATCTTTTGCTGCTCAGCTTTCGGCACCTTGCGGATACCGAGGCCGAACGAAATGTTTTCACGGACCGTCATCGTCGGGTACAGTGCATAGGATTGAAACACCATCGCTATATCTCGTTCTTTCGGCGCGACATCGTTGACGCAACGATCGCCGATCATGATCCAGCCCTCGGAAACTGTTTCCAGTCCGGCGATCATGTTCAGCAGAGTCGATTTGCCGCAACCGGAGCCGCCCACCAGGATCAGGAACTGGCCGTCTTCAATTTCAAGATCGATGCCCTTCAATACTTCATTGCCGTTCGGGTAGACCTTACGCACATTGCGAATTGATAAGCTTGCCATCTTTAACTGATTCCTTAAATAATTTTCATTATGTGACAGAGTTTAATCGCCCCCCCGGAACGCGGCGAGTTAAACTCTCCCGTGTGGCTCTGCTCCAAAATGCCTAGAGCAGATGTTTGAGGACGCTCTCAGCCTTTAACAGCTCCAGCCGTGAGCCCACGCACAAAATATTTACCTGCCAGCAGATACACCACCAAGGTCGGTAGCGCAGCGATAATGGCGGCCGCCATGTTGACATTGTATTCGGTCACACCGGTCGAGGTGTTCACCAGATTGTTCAGAGCTACCGTTACCGGCTTGGCATCGGAACCGCCAAACACCACGCCGAACAGGAAATCGTTCCAAATCTGCGTGAACTGCCAAATAAAGCAGACCATGAAAATCGGCAGTGATAGAGGGAAAATGATCTTCCGGTAAGTCATGAAGAAACCGGCGCCGTCGATACGGGCTGCCTTGACCAATTCTTCCGGCACGGTCACATAGTAATTGCGGAAGAACAAAGTGGTGAAGGCGATGCCATAGACCACGTGCACAAACACCAGGCCAGGCGTGGTATTGGCCATGCCGACCAGACCCAGCAAACGGGCCATCGGCAATATCACCACCTGAAACGGAATGAAGCAACCAACCATCAGCGCCGTAAATAAAATCTCTGAACCGCGAAAACGCCAGTGCGCGAGAACGTAACCGTTGAGCGAACCGATCAGCGTGGAAATTAGCACCGCCGGCACCGCCATCTTGATCGAGTTCCAGAAAAACGGTTGCAGGCCATTGCAATCGACGCCGGTACAAGCATTGCCCCAAGCCTTTCCCCAGGCGGCGCCGGTGGGCGACATCGGCAGCGACAGCAGGTTTCCGGTACGGATTTCGTCCAGCGTTTTGACAGAGGTGCTTAGCATCACATACAGCGGCGCCAGGTAGTACAGCGCACATAGAACTAGCATAGCGTAGATCATCATGCGGCCGACAGTTAGTTTACTGCCTTCGTGATAGATGGTGTTGCTGGTGCTGTCAGCGGCCATTGCGTGCTCCTTTGGTTTCCAGGTACATCATGGTCACCAGCACTGCCAGTACGAAAGCCAGCATCATCATTGCCGATGCCGCACCCAAGCCAAGCTGGCCACGTGAGAAAGAAAATTGATACATGAAAATTGCCGGCAAGTCGGAAGAAGTACCTGGACCGCCCGCAGTCAGCGCCATCACCAAGTCGAAACTTTTGATCGCGATATGCGCCAGAACCAGCAATACACTGAAGAACACCGGGCGCAGAGCCGGAATGACGATGCGCCGATAGATAGTTGGCAAGCTGGCGCCATCGACCATGGCCGCCTTGATGATACTGTCGTCGATGCCGCGCAGGCCAGCCAGGAACAGGGCCATCACGAAGCCGGATGATTGCCAGACGCCGGCGATCACCACAGTATAGATAGAAAAATTGGAATTCACTAGCCAGTCGAAATAGAAGTTGGCGAAACCCCAGTCATGCATCATCTTTTCCAGGCCGAGGCCAGGATTCAAGATCCACTTCCAGGCGGCACCTGTAACGATGAACGATAACGCCATCGGGTACAGGTAGATCGCGCGCAGCGCACCTTCAGCACGGATTCTCTGATCCAGCAGAATCGCCATGACGAGCCCGATGGTCAGGCAGAATAGGATGAACAAGCCACCGAAGATGCCCAAGTTAGCAGCAGCAACCCACCAACGATCCAGGCCGAAAAGTTCAATATATTGATTGAATCCGGAAATTTCATAATTCGGCAGAATCCGCGAATTAGTCAGTGACAGCCAGGCTGTAACGCCGATGAATCCGTATACAAAGACCAGTGACAGGATGATAGTAGGTGCCAATACCAGGCGTGGTAGCCAGGTATTGGCGATTACCGCAATCCACCCTTGCTGCTTAAGCGTGTGGCTTGGGCTCCCGACAGCGGCTGCCGTATATGAGAGGGTGTGATCGGACATGTAAATCTCCTGAAGCAGGATCAGAGCCGGTGCGAGACGGATAACAGCGGCATTGCAAGGTTTGAATTGCAATGCCGCTGTTATCGCCAGACTCGGCGGGCGCCGAAGAGATGAATCTCGCTTCAGCCCCTGCTCTCATTACGCTATTTAAACAAATGATATAGATAATATCCAGATAAGCTACGACCCGCTTTATTTTGTTTTTGCTGCCTTTGCCAGCGCTTGAGCGGCTGCTTGCGAAGTCATGTTTGAATTCATGAATTTGGACACAACGTCAATCATTGCGCCTTGTACGGCCGAATTAACCGCCATGCCATGGGCCATGCTTGGCTCCAGCGTGCCGGCTTTGCTGGCTGCTGCCATGTCATCCATCGATTTAATCGCGCAGCTGTCGAATTTGGTACGCGGGATATCAGGGCGAACCGAGATCGAACCCTTGTTCAGGTTGAAGATTTCCTGAAATTCCGGGCTCATGATGGCGGTTGCCAGTGTCAGCTGCGCTTTTTGCGTCTCAGGACCCTTGACCTTGAACATCGCGATTGAATCGATGTTGTACGTGTATGATTTGTCGTTGCCAGGTGCCGCGACACACAGGAAGTCCTTCCCTGACACTTTGCCGGCAGCAGTGAACTCGCCCTTGGCCCAATCGCCCATGAACTGCATACCAGCCTTGCCGTTGATGACCATGGCAGTTGCCAGGTTCCAGTCGCGGCCTGCAGCGTTCTTGTCGATGTAGCCCTTGATCTTGCCCAGTGTGTCAAAGGTCTTGATCATGGTTGGTCCGGTCAGGGTAGCTGGATCGAGTTTGACCAGTGCCTTTTTATAGAAGTCAGCGCCGCCAACGCCCAGCGCCACGGTTTCGAATACGGTAGCGTCTTGCCAAGGCTGGCCGCCATGGGCGATAGCGACGAAGCCAGCCTTCTGAATCTTGTCGGCGGCGTTGAAGAATTCAGGCCAGTTTGTAGGTACTTTGGCGCCGGCTTTTTTTAGGACCTCCGGATTGATCCAGAGCCAGTTGACGCGGTGCACATTGACCGGCGCTGCGACGTAGTGGCCCTTGTATTTCATTGTATTAGAAATAACTTTAGGCAGGAGAGAATCCCATTTTCCTGGAATGGCGGCACCATCGATATTTGCCAGCAAGCTTTCCTTGCCCCACTCCTGGATCGACGGTCCCTTGATCTGAGCCGCTGTCGGCGGGCTACCGGCGATGACACGTGCTTTTAATGCTGTGGTGGCGTTTTCACCGGCGCCGCCGGCGACGGCGAAGTCTTTCCAGGTAATGCCCTTGGCTTCCATGATCTTCTTCAGTTCGGCGACCGATTTAGCTTCACCGCTGGAAGTCCACTGATGCAGTACTTCCACTTCAGCGGCGTGGACTGCGGCAGCGCTCGACAACAATGCGGTAGTTGCGAATATCGATTTTATTATTTGATTTAATCTCATTCTTGTCTCCTGTATGTGGGAATTGTTATGATGAATGCCTATTGATTACCGATTGCCGCCGACAACATGCTGATTGGCCGGCATGCCCGAGTTCCACCTCATCATTTCAACTTTCAGACTCACTGCGATGCGGTTGCATTGGGTCGCGCATAGCAAGTCGAGGAAAATTTCCAAGCGATGTGGTCGCACGCCCCGATTTCTCACGTATATTCATAACTACGTGGAATCGTAAATTTCATCGCAAATAAATGCGTTTTTATTGGTTCGCTATTTGCAATTCTAGTAATGCTACATTAATATTGCAATATAAGTTTTTATTATATTATGAAAATTTTGATGCAACTACATATTCCTTTCACTTTCACTTTATTTGGCTCTATTGGCTACTTGTCGATGCATGAAGATTCTTCCCGCATCATTTGTTGCGCATCGCGAAGAGAATTGCATAGGGATGGTCGTATCATTTGTGTTACATAAAAGGATTTCAGTCGCAACGATTACCTGGCTTGGGTTAGTTTCCCCTTGCCTTACGCCAAGGGGAAACTAACAAGAAGGGGCGCGCTGTGACAAAGCTTCCTAGCGCGCATTAGTTATTTGCCGATAGACCGCTGGATGTCGCCGGTTATCAAGTGTTGGCCTCTGTCTTCATCGCGCACAAGGCGGTTTCGGTGTTTTATATGGCGATATCGTCGTTGTTATTCGAACCGATTTGTGCCAATCTTACCGCCAGCAACATTGATTTGTCGCAGGCTCGGGTAGTGTTGTTGGAAAAGCCGCTCGGCCATGACCTGCTGTCTTCGCACGTGATCAACGATGCGGTGACGCATGTGCAACTGACGATGGCCCGGCGTGCCGTATTTCTTGCACACCGGCAAGAGACCGGCACAGCGCACTGCAAAAATCGTTATCACTTTTCGATCAAGATTCCCAGCGCGATTCTGCCGATGCCGTTCGGCCAATCCGATAGCAGCAGCAATCGCCTGGTAATCCGTCTGCAGCTGGATGAGTCGATCCAATTGCATTGCCTGGCCAAGCAGCCCGGACCGGAGACAGCATGACTGTGCAGTCGGTGGTGCTTGACCTGTCAGTCGATCAAGTCTTCAAACAGCGTCGCACGGAAGCATACGAAATCCTGTTGCTGGATGCGACATGCGGCAATTTATCGTTATTTGTCCGGTGTGACGAACAAGAGGCAGCCTGACGCTGGGCTGAGCCGTGGTTACGCCACTGGCTAGGCGACGTCGACACCGCCGAAACCGTATATGGGAGGAATCTGGGCTCAGGCAGCATCGTTTGCGATGATAACACTGGCTTGCGCGCAATGGCAGGAAGATCGTTGAGGCAGTTAATAAATATTGAGGGGCAAGGCATAGCCAGCTGAGTTACCTGAGCTGATCTTACTAACAGCAGTATGCGTATTAAAGTGAAAGTTTTACACCATGTCTTCATCCAAGATCATCGATGCTAGTGAGAGTTCAGCAGTTAGCTATCTGGATGGTCCGCGCCTGCTGGCGGACGTAGGTGGCACGAATGCCCGTTTCGCGCTGGAGATGGCGCCTGGCCAGATCGATACGATCCAGACTTTGCTTTGCGCCGATTATGCCGAGTTCGCACTCGCAGTCGAAGCTTACCTGTCCGCCAGCGCACATCTGCCGGTGCGCCACGCGGCGATTGCGATTGCCAATCCGGTGCAGGGCGACAATATCAAGATGACCAATCACGATTGGGAATTTTCGATAGAGAACACGTTGCGCCGTTTGAATCTTGATACCTTGCTGGTGGTTAACGACTTTACCGCGCTGTCGATGTCATTGCCGCATCTGGAGAAATCGCATTGCGTCCGGATCGGCGGCGGTCGGGCCTTGAGCGGTAGCGTGATCGGTCTAGTCGGCGCCGGCACCGGGCTTGGCGTCGGCGGTTTGATTCCCGCCGAAGGGCGTTGGATCGCGTTGGGCAGCGAAGGCGGACACGTTAGCTTCGCTGCAGGTGATGCGCGTGAAGCGGCGGTACTGGCATATTGCTGGCGCACCTATTCGCACGTATCAGCGGAACGGCTGGTGTCCGGCCCCGGCATCGAAATGATTTATCAAGCATTGACGGATCTCAAGGGAATCGCCCAGCCGGAACAGTTACGCACCGCACATATCGTCGAACGCGCGTTGCAGGGCAACGATTCTTTGTGTATGGAGGTCGTAGAGTGTTTTTGCGCGATGCTAGGCACCGTAGCTGCCGATGTGGCAGTTACACTGGGTACGCTGGGGGGCTTGTACATCGGCGGTGGAGTGGTGCCGCGCCTGGGCGACTACTTCGCCCGCTCGCCGTTCCGTGCACGCTTCGAGAACAAGGGCCGCTTCAGTAGCTACTTGGCAAAGATTCCGACCTTCGTCATTACCGACCCATACCCGGCTTTTGTTGGCATCGCGGCGATTCTTAGTGACCATCTGGGGTTGCGGCAATGTCGTGCCTATTCTGGAAAGAATCCGTAAGGCGCACATCAGTTTTCCGTCGGCCAGGTAGAAAGTGGCTGGCTTGATCCGCGCGCCGTTATCAGCGAACCGATTCCGGGAATTGTCTGTCGTGCCGACATCAGTCAGTCGACAGTGATTCGATTCTGTCGCACCATTGGATTCTAAAAATTAGCCGACTTTAAATTGAAGCTGTCCTCTGGGGGGCGGTGACCGGTACTGTCCCAGTCACATACAGCGATCCGCAGCGGCAAGGAGTGTCAGCCGCAATACTTAAGAGCGGCGACGTCGTTGTAGTGATCTTCAATTTTGACGACCGCGGTTGAAGTAGCTGTGTATTCCGGTACTACGATCATTACTCTGGCGCCAAGTAATTCGCAGTTAGCCAAGCACGCCCACTACACGCTGGCGGCGGAGCACGACGGGGGTAGCATGATGCCATCCTCCCGATGGTGTCGCGGATTTTGTTGTTGCTGTTGATTGATGTGTTGGCAGTCGGTGTTTCGCTTAACCACTCCAACCCGTTTGCAGAACTGCAGCGCTAGGCCAAGCGAAGCATCCTGACTCACATAGGCGGTATTTTAATTTTTGAGAACTGGTAAAGTGGGTATTGATTCCCATATCTATTGCTTTAGTTAAGAGCATCCGACATAAGGTATTGTCACGCTTGATGAAGTGTTGCCACAGCGCCGTCAGCGCGTACAGACCCGATCACCGGATAGGCTAGTGCGACCAACACGAATCGTGGATGTGTTCAACCAGATCGTAACTAAACATGGTCGCTG
>DCSW01000063.1 GCA_002325825.1 Collimonas sp. UBA1456 | reverse complement strand
CCGCTCAAACTTACCTTTTGTCATTTTATTCTTCCTTCAAAAAGAACGATGTTGTTAAACGATGTGCCAATTAATTTTTTTGCAATGCAGCTGCTTTATCTAGTCAGCTGGGGATAGAGCAATTCGCTACACTGAAATTACGTGGTTTTAGACGTTACGATTGCATCGATAACGTTCTTCGGGGCTTCAGCGTAGTGCTTGAATTCCATCGAGTACGTTGCACGGCCTTGAGTAGCCGAACGCAACGAAGTCGAGTAACCAAACATTTCCGACAGAGGTACTTCAGCCTTGATGATTTTGCCGCCACCGCCAGCAATTTCGTCCATGCCTTGCACCATACCGCGACGCGACGACAGATCACCCATCACAGTACCGGCGTAGTCTTCCGGAGTTTCGACTTCAACCGCCATCATTGGCTCCAAAATAACCGGTCTTGCTTTACGGCAGCCGTCCTTAAACGCCATCGAAGCGGCCATGCGAAACGCATTTTCGTTCGAGTCAACGTCATGGTAGGAACCAAAGAACAGGGTTACCTTGACATCTACCACTGGGTAGCCGGCCAGGACACCGGTGTTCAATGTCTCACGCACACCTTTTTCAACTGCCGGGATGTATTCACGTGGAACGGTACCGCCCTTGATCGCGTCGACGAACTCAAAACCCTTGCCTTGTTCTTGCGGCTCGATCTTCAGAACAACATGACCATATTGACCACGACCACCCGATTGCTTGACAAACTTGCCTTCGATTTCTTCGCAAGTCTTGCGGATGGTTTCACGGTACGCAACTTGTGGCTTGCCAACAGTTGCCTCAACGCTAAATTCACGCCTCATACGATCGACGATAATGTCCAGATGCAACTCACCCATACCGGCTATGATGGTCTGGCCCGACTCTTCGTCAGTGCGGACACGGAATGAAGGATCTTCTTGTGCCAGCCGATTCAGCGCCAAGCTCATTTTTTCCTGGTCAGCCTTAGTCTTTGGCTCGACTGCCTGTGAAATTACTGGCTCTGGGAACACCATGCGCTCCAGAATAATGAATGCATTGGTATCGCACAATGTGTCGCCGGTAGTCGTATCCTTCATACCGATCAGTGCCGCGATATCGCCGGCCAGAATTTCCTTGATTTCTTCGCGCTGGTTAGCGTGCATCTGCACTATACGGCCGATACGTTCTTTCTTGCCCTTGATCGAATTCAACACGGTATCACCCGAGTTCAGCGTACCCGAGTAGCAACGCATGAAACAGATCTGACCAACGAACGGATCAGTTGCGATCTTGAACGCCAGGCCGGAGAATTTTTCATTGTCTTCTGCTTTGCGCAAGATCGGCACATCATCTTCATCCAAGCCTGGAACCGGCGGCACGTCGAGCGGCGAAGGCAGGTAGTCGACTACGCCGTCCAGCATGGCCTGCACGCCCTTGTTCTTAAACGCAGTACCGCACATCATCGGTACTATTTCGCTGGCCAGGGTACGTTGACGGATCGCAGCCTGAATTTCAGCTTCAGTAAGATCGCCCTCTTCCAGGTACTTGTTCATCAGAACTTCGGATGCTTCCGCAGCGGCTTCCACCATGTTTTCGCGCCACTTGGCAGCATCTGCAACCAGATCAGCAGGGATATCACGATAGTCGAAAGTCATGCCTTGGGTATCGTCGTGCCAGTAAATCGCCTTCATCTTGACCAGGTCGATCACGCCTTCGAACTTATCTTCAGCGCCGATAGGAACTTGCATTGGAACTGGGTTAGCCTTCAGACGAACGCGCATCTGCTCGAAAACTTTAAAGAAGTTCGCGCCTGTACGGTCCATCTTGTTGACGAACGCCAGACGTGGAACCTTGTATTTGTTGGCTTGACGCCACACAGTTTCCGACTGTGGTTGCACGCCACCGACTGCGCAGTAAACCATGCAAGCACCGTCCAGAACACGCATCGAGCGCTCAACCTCAATCGTGAAGTCAACGTGACCCGGGGTGTCGATGATGTTGATGTGATGAGGCTGGAAGTTACCCGCCATACCCTTCCAGAAACAGGTGGTTGCAGCGGAAGTGATCGTGATGCCACGCTCTTGTTCCTGCTCCATCCAGTCCATGGTGGCCGCGCCATCATGGACTTCACCGATTTTGTGATTCACGCCGGTATAAAACAGAACGCGTTCCGTAGTCGTGGTTTTACCTGCATCGATGTGAGCGGAGATACCAATATTACGATAGCGCTCAATGGGGGTCTTGCGGGCCATAATTTATTCCTAAGTCTTTTAATGCGCGAAACCGAGCGCAATTTTGATAAAAATATGCGCTCGGCTCGAATAAATTTTAGATACAGACAGACGCCTCGATTCAGGGAGACGGCCGCCTAGTCTATTAGAAGCGGAAGTGAGAGAACGCCTTGTTTGCTTCTGCCATACGATGAACTTCGTCACGCTTTTTCATTGCGCCACCACGGCCTTCTGCGGCATCCAGCAATTCACCACCCAGACGTTGCGGCATCGATTTTTCGCTGCGCTTGTTAGCTGCTTCACGCAACCAACGCATCGACAAAGCCATACGACGGACAGGACGAACTTCAACTGGCACCTGGTAGTTTGCACCACCAACGCGACGCGACTTAACCTCAACCAATGGCTTGGAGTTGCTGATAGCAAGTGCAAACACTTCCAGCGGGTCTTTGCCGGACTTGGTCCGGATGTGCTCAAAGGCACCGTAAATAATGTTTTCAGCGACCGATTTCTTACCTGATAACATCAGGACGTTGACGAACTTCGCAACATCAACATTACCAAACTTTGGATCTGGCAGAATCTCCCGCTTGGGAACTTCGCGACGACGTGGCATTTCGATTCCTTTTACTCTTCAGTTGAGAACGCAGATTTTTTGTTCCTGCACACTCGCGGACAACCATCATAGCCATCCACTTACTCGGCCCATTCGGGACCGACACTAGTTTCGCTTGGCTTACGCAGCCCGAAAATGATTATTTCTTTGCCGCCTTAGCGCGCTTTGTACCGTACTTCGAACGCGCTTGTTTACGATCCTTAACTCCCTGAGTATCCAATGCACCACGAACCATGTGGTAACGCACACCCGGCAAGTCTTTCACGCGGCCGCCACGCAACAGCACGACACTATGTTCTTGCAGGTTGTGGCCTTCACCACCGATGTACGAAATGACTTCGAAACCGTTGGTCAGACGAACTTTGGCAACTTTACGCAAAGCCGAATTTGGCTTCTTCGGAGTTGTCGTATAAACGCGGGTGCAAACGCCGCGTTTTTGCGGGCTGTTCTCCAGCGCTGGTGATTTGCTCTTTACGACCGCAGAAATGCGCGGCTGGCGAATCAATTGATTGATGGTTGGCATCGTTATGTATCCAACAAAATTACGACGTTAATAAGAACAATCCCGAAATCTGTTGTCCGGGATCAGACAGATACTTGCGCTAGGAACCGCACAATTTGCGCACAATTCGCGCGGATCGACATGCGGCAGTAAAAAGGAGGCACGCCATAGAAAGCTGAAGCAGACTAAATAATGCTCATCCTAATAGAAACTACAATCGATAGCCTTCCACTATATCCTTATGACGACGGCTAGTCAACCGTGGGTGTTAATGCCCGACGTAAAAGCAACATCCTGGGCCGGGAAAAACAGCCCGTCAAAGCTGGCTTTCAAGATATGAGCCACAAGAAAGCAATACTTTAATATGTCTTCCGGATGGCTACTATCGTGATCCCGGCTTTGCTGGATAATGTAGCTCAACCATTTTTAACAACCATAACTCCAGTCCAGTTTCTCTGAAACAATCTATTCGTACTGGTTACCTACCTGCCGTTGTTTGGTCTCCTTCGTATCGCTGCTGTTCGAGCAATCGATCACGCATTCGCTGCGGATCATACTGATGGAAGCGGCGATATGGCTGATGATTTGGTCTATCTCCAAGCAGCCGACCCGATTGCACCGGATGTTGATGACGATGTTTATCGCCTTACCAACTGAAATTTACCTGCGAAAATTCTACATTCAGGGAATTTCTACGCATCTAAATTTTGGCATGGTAATTCTACTATTTCTAAGCAAAGTTTAAAAATAGGAGCTAAGCCGCAAGGACCAGTTTTTGCTTCGGTGTGATGCCGCCGAGCGCCCTGTTCGGACGTTCGTGATTCTCAGTCCTGAGCCTCATCGACGTATTCGAACAGGTAATGTACCAGCCAGTCATAGCGAACCGTTCTGTTGTAACGCTCGATATAAGCATTTTGTTACGTCTGTTCGCGTTGAATAAAATTGATCTGGATGCCACGCTTTTCTGCCCACGCGCCCATTGTCGAACTGATGTATTAGGGTCCGTTGTCAAGGCGGATTGCCATTGGCTTTTACCCGCTATTCAATAATTTTGTCAAGCGACCGAATGACGTGTGCTACCGGAAGGGAGAAATCGACGTATTGGCACCAACAACGATTCGGGCTTTGCCATGTTATGTCAATGTCGGAATGAAGATGTACC
>DCSW01000076.1 GCA_002325825.1 Collimonas sp. UBA1456 | reverse complement strand
CCCCCCTATCGTTTAATAATTCCAAACAACAGAAAATTACGCACCCATACAGAAGTCGCGCTGCAATTCTTGGCCGATAAATACCCGTCGCTGGTGGCGCACCTAGCGAAAGCCTCTGGCACTAAAGAGTCGCGCTATGCTCATTTTCTGGCTGACGAGGAAGTCTTGGAGCAGCAGACGATCGCCGATGCGATTTCTGACAGCGCTGCGGTGGTGAGGGGTGGCCGTCAGAACCAGATTGCTGAGATGAAGGGGAAAGATTATGGACTTGCGTCGCCATATAGCGAATTTACAGTTGCAGTTTGCAGGGTTCAAGCGACAGCTTAGCTAATTGTCAGGAGCTAGAGTGGGAGCCCTATGCCCATCCTACGTGCATTTCAATAGATCAATTCCTGACCGTCGAATCCAATCCGGCGGATCACACCATCAGAGCTAATAGCGATCCAGCCGCCGCGCTGCGCTTTGACGTCGTATTCCCAGTCCGGCAATACATAACGAATTCTTGCGGTATCGCCGTTGCCGTCCTTGTGACATGCGGGCAAATGCGTATGGCCGTGGATCAGAATACTAGTCGCAGTGGTGTGAAATAAGGCATTGATGGCGCCAGCATTGACATCCACGATTTTCATCGACCTGTGGCACCCCTCTTTCTGGCTTTCTTTACGTACGCAAGCGATGATCGCCTTGCGTTGCGCCAGCGGCAGGGCAAGAAATTGCTGCTGCCATTGCGGCTGCCGGACCTGCTCGCGGAACTGCATATAGGCCAGGTCATCGGTACATTGGGCGTCGCCATGCGCAATCGCCAGGCTGCGTCCTGACACATTGATGACTGATGGATCGGGTAGCAAGGTGAGGCCTGCTACCTGCGCGAAGGTGTCGCCAACCAAAAAGTCGCGGTTACCGGCAATCCAGAATACCTGGACGCTGGCATCGCTGACTTGCCGAATAGCTTCGGCAATCTGGCGATTGTATGGCGTCTCCAGATCGTCGTCACCAGCCCAGTACTCGAACAGGTCACCCAGCAAATAAAGCTGCTGCGCATGCTTGGCCTGCAGCTTTAGAAAATTCAAGAAGGCTTGCGTTGTGCGTGGATGCGCCGCCTGCAAATGCAGATCGGAGATGAAGAGCGCCGCCGTGGGCGGTTGTAATGGCATGGTCGGGACTGTGGCTGTCATTGGCTTGATTGGGGGGGGGCTGGTGATTAAGCGACGACTTCCGCTTTTTCAATCACCACATCATCCACTGGCACATCGGAAAACATACCGGTGCGAGTAGTCTTGACGCCTTCGATCTTGTCAACGACGTCTTGACCTTCGACCACTTTGCCAAATACGCAATAACCCCAGCCGTCCTGGCCTGGATAGTCGAGGAAGCTGTTGTTCTGGACGTTGATGAAGAACTGCGCCGATGCCGAATGCGGGGCCGAGGTACGGGCCATCGCCAATGTGTAAGGGGCGTTCTTGAGGCCGTTCTTGGCTTCGTTTTCGACTGGATCGTTGGTTGGCTTTTGCTTCATGCCTGGCTCGAAGCCGCCGCCTTGCACCATGAAGCCTGGAATCACGCGGTGGAAAATCATGCCGGTGTAATGTCCGGCGTTGACATAGGCCAGGAAATTTTTCACGGTCTTTGGCGCCTTTGCAGCGTCCAATTCGATTTTGATGTTGCCGTGGTTTGTGGTGAGCATGACAGCCATGATATTTCCTATCGATAGTGAGAGTGAATAAGTGAGTGGGATAATGATAAATAAAAATAATATTTATTCAATCAATTTAGCCGATTCAATGATGATCGGCATGAT
The DNA here is from genome assembly GCA_002325825.1 of Collimonas sp. UBA1456. GTDB lineage: Bacteria > Pseudomonadota > Gammaproteobacteria > Burkholderiales > Burkholderiaceae_D > Collimonas. The sequence continues at coordinate 7,762 of DCSW01000076.1, read as the reverse complement.
CGCGACACGTCCTGATAGGCGGTTTTGACTTTCTTGATCTTATCGACCACATCGGTGCTCTTGATTACCTTGCCGAAATACCATATAGCACCAGCGTCGCGACCAGGATAGTTGAGGAATTCATGATAGTTACCGTTAATGAAGAATTATGCGCCTGCCAATTGCAGGTCGGCGGTGCGCGACATGGCGATGCTATATGGCGTATTTTTAAGCCGTTCTTGGCTTCGTTTTCGACCTTGTTCGTTGCAGGTTCCTCGATCCTTTCCTTGATCATGCCGCCGCCCTGGACCATGAAGTCATCGATCACTGGATGGAAAATCGTACCGTTCTAATGCCCCCTATTCACGTAGCCAAAGTTGCGGCAGCGAACATCGAAACAAATGTGCAAGTGAACTTGCGGCGCGACAAACGAAAAGGTGTTGACATAAAAATCCTTGATGTGAGTGATGCTATTTCGCATTTGAGCAATGATATACTGCGGCGAAAGTAATATTTTTGTAAACCAAGCACGACAAAAGAGTTTGGGTGACCTTGTTGCACTAATATTGAGCAACAAAAAATAATACGAGCGCTTGGATGTGTAGAGCAGCGTGCCATACTTCTGTGCCTTAACCAGTAACTTCCCATGAGCGACCTGAAAATATATAATACGCTGGCGCGTGAGAAACAGCTGTTTTCTCCGATCGAACCGGGCAAGGTACGTATGTATGTGTGCGGGATGACGGTATATGACTATTGCCATCTTGGTCACGGCCGTGTGATGGTGGTGTTCGATATGGTACAGCGCTGGCTGCGGCAGTCTGGTTTTGACGTCACTTATGTCCGTAATATTACCGACATCGACGACAAAATCATCAAGAGGGCGGTGAAGAATGGCGAGACAATTTCGCAACTAACCGGCCGTTTTATCCAGGCCATGGACGACGATGCTGCCGCGCTCAACGTGCAAAAGCCAGATTATGAACCGCGTGCCACCTCGTTTGTGCCGCAAATGCAGACTCTGATCAAGAAGCTTGAAGACAATGGCCTTGCCTACCAGGGCAGCGATGGCGACGTTAATTATTCGGTACGTGATTTTGCCGGTTACGGCAAGTTGTCCGGTAAGTCCCTGGATGATTTGCGCGCCGGTGAGCGCGTCGATGTCAATGTCGGCAAGCGCGATCCGCTCGATTTTGTGCTATGGAAAGCCGCCAAGCAAAGCGAGCCGGAAGAGGTCAAATGGGCATCACAATGGGGCCAGGGTCGCCCTGGCTGGCATATTGAATGTTCAGCGATGGCTGGTGAACTGCTTGGTGAGCAATTCGATATTCATGGCGGCGGTCAGGACCTGCAGTTTCCACACCATGAAAATGAAATTGCACAATCGGAAGGCGCGCATGTTCATCGTTTCGCCAACTATTGGATGCACAACGGCTTCGTTCGTATCGATAATGAAAAAATGTCGAAATCGCTCGGCAATTTTTTTACGATTCGTGACGTTCTAAAAAAATACGATCCCGAAGTAGTGCGCTTCTTTATTTTGCGCGCGCATTATCGCAGTCCATTGAATTATGCCGATACCAATCTGGACGACGCCAAGCATGCTTTGACGCGTTTGTATACGGCGTTGAAGGAAGCGATTGACGACGACCTGCCGCTGGATTGGCAAGAGACTCATGCACAACGCGTGGCTGAGGCGATGAACGACGATTTTAATACGCCTATGGCGATATCGGTGTTGTTCGATTTGGCCAATGAAATCAATAAACACAAGTCGCCGACAATGGCACGCCAGCTCAAGGGATTGGCCGAGACGCTTGGGTTACTGCAGCGCATTCCTGAAGATTTTCTCAAGGGCTGCCCAACGGCCGGTTCCGATATTGTTGTAAATGGTATTGCAGAAGAGGTGTTGTCGACGCAAGATATCCTGCTCAAAATTCAAGCCCGTCAGGTGGCAAAAGCGGCACGCGATTTCAACGCCGCTGACAGGATTCGCAATGAATTGTTAGCTGTTGGCGTATTGCTTGAAGACAGACCCGGTGGTCAAACCGAATGGCGAAGAGTATAACCGTATGCTAAAAACGATAGCTGTCGACCCCAAAGTTTTCGTACCTTCGTATTGGGAGGATGCCAAGATGGAGTTGATGAAGCGTGACCGTATCATGCGCAAGTTGATTCCCCAGTTTGGCGATCTGCACCTGATCGGTCGGGGCGGGGCATTTACCACATTGGCGCGTTCCGTGGTAGACCAGCAGATTTCAGTCAAGGCGGTTGAATCTGTGTGGCAAAGATTTCTATTAATCTGCCCGAAATCAACCCCCGCGCAAGTGCTCAAAGCGGGTGCGGACCAATTGGCGGCGTGTGGTTTGTCGAAGCGCAAAGCGGAATATATCCTGGATTTGGCTGAGCATTTCAAGACAAAACGGGTCCATGCCGATCAATGGATCGAGATGGAAGACGAGGAAATCATTGCGGATCTGACTCGAATTCGCGGCATCGGTCGCTGGACAGCAGAGATGTTTCTGATATTTAATTTGCTCCGGCCCAATATTTTGCCTTTGGATGATCAGGGGTTACTTAAAGGCATTAGCGTCAATTATTTCTCCGGCGAGCCGGTTTCGCGTAGCGATGCGCGTGAAGTCTCTGCCAACTGGGAGCCGTGGCGTACGGTGGCAACCTGGTATCTGTGGCGTAGCCTGGACCCGGTGCCTGTAGAATATTGAATCATGATTGATGAATTGAGGAAGAATGTTCGTAGCGCAGAGACAACTGTTGCATCCCGCACCGCAATGAATTAGCTCGCCGGTAACGGCGGCGTAATCAAAGGAATAACATGAGCAAAACAACATTTCTCAGATTCGAACAATCGATTGCCGAGCTAGATGCCAAAATTGAAGAACTGCGTTTCGTCCAGGACGATTCCGCAGTGGATACGTCGGAAGACATCGACCGTCTTTCGAAAAAGAGCCAGAAACTGACCAAAGACATCTACGCCAAACTGACGCCTTGGCAGGTTTCTCAGATTTCCCGTCATCCGCAGCGCCCATATACGATGGACTATGTGAATGAAATATTCACTGATTTTCATGAATTACACGGCGATCGCACTTACGCCGACGACCAGTCGATCGTCGGCGGTCTGGCGCGCTTCAACGGCCAGGCCTGCATGGTGATCGGTCATCAAAAGGGTCGTGACACCAATGAGCGCGCGTTGCGAAACTTCGGCATGCCGAAACCGGAAGGTTATCGTAAGGCGCTGCGGCTGATGAAGATCGCGGAAAAATTCGGCCTACCGATTTTTACCTTTGTCGACACCCCAGGCGCATTTCCAGGCATCGACGCCGAAGAGCGCGGCCAGTCGGAGGCCATTGGCCACAACCTGTACGCGATGGCTGAGCTGAAAGTGCCGTTGATCGCCACCATCATCGGTGAGGGCGGCTCCGGCGGCGCGCTGGCGATTGCGGTCGGCGATGCAGTGCTGATGCTGCAATATGCAACCTATTCGGTGATTTCGCCGGAAGGCTGCGCTTCGATTTTATGGAAAACCGCCGAACGCGCCGCTGATGCGGCTGATGCGTTGGGTCTGACCGCGCATCGCTTGAAAGCGGTGGGCCTGATCGACAAGATCGTCACCGAGCCATTGGGCGGAGCCCATCGCGATCCAAAGCAGATGGCGTCATTACTGAAGCGTGCGTTGGCTGATACGCTGCGCCAGTTCCAGGGCATCAAGACCAAAGACCTGTTGGCTTCTCGCTATCAAAAATTGATGAGCTACGGCAAATTCAAGGAAGTGCTCGCCGCAGAGTAAATGTGTCGATAAGCGTGTCAAAAAATATTCAGACAACAAAAAGTATCTCCGAGTACGTAGAAAACGCGCTAGCAGACATTGCGGCGCAAACTATCCCGTCGCTATCGCGACTGGCGATTGCCTATAGCGGCGGACTAGATTCGACGGTCCTGCTGCATGCTGCCACGCGCCATGCCACTGCCCGCAGCATCACCTTATTCGCGTTTCACGTACATCATGGTCTCAGTCCCAACGCGGATAGTTGGCTGGCGCATTGCGCCGAACAATGCGCGGCGCTGGGCGTTACTTTCGATAGTCGTCGGGTCGTTCTGTTGGATGGCGACAAGAGCGGCGTCGAAGAAGCCGCCCGTATTGGCCGCTATGCGGCGCTGGGGGAGTTGTGCGCCAACCACCAGATTCCCTTGCTGTGGACCGCTCATCACTTGGACGATCAGGCTGAAACCGTGCTGCTGCAATTATTGCGCGGCTCCGGCGTCGCAGGTCTATCCGGTATGGATAGCTGGAACACAGCGCCAGACCTGCTCGGTCATGCCGACCTGTTGATGGCACGGCCGTTGTTGAGTGTGTCGCGCGCGGCGCTGGAAAGCTATGCCGCCGCAGAGCAGCTTGCTTACGCTGAGGATGAATCGAACCAGGATCCGCGCTATGCGCGCAATGCGTTGCGTCAGCAGGTGATGGCGGTGATGGCGCGATATTTTCCCGGTTTTCAGAAGCGTTTTTCGCGCAGTGCGGGGCACATGCAATCAACCCAGCGCTTGCTGGTCGAGCTGGCGACGCAAGACATGGCCGTTTGTGCCGATGGCAACTGTATCGATCTGGAGCGATTGCGTCAGTTGAGTGCTGAGCGTATCGATAATCTACTGCGCTATTGGTTTGGCCTGCATGGCTTGCGCATGCCTTCCAGCGCCTGGCTCAGTGAAATGTGGCAGCAATTGCTGGAGGCGAGGGCTGATGCGCAATTGTGTGTGACACATCCCAATTGCCATATCCGCCGCCACCGGAATCGTGTTTTTCTGACGCCGCGTGACGATACCGATCGCTCCGAGATCAAGCCGCTGACTTTTCGCTGGAAAGGTGAAACCGAAATACGCTTTGCTGAATTTAATGGCGTGATGCATTTTGATTCGACTGAGCGGGGCATCGATGTAGCCTGGTTGCGTGAGCAACCGTTGCAAATCCAATATCGTTCTGGCGGCGAGCGTATCAAGCTGGCGTTCAACCGGCCGACAAAAAGCCTCAAATATCATTATCAAGCCTTCAATATTCCCGCCTGGGAGCGCGATCGCTTACCCTTGGTGAGCAGTAGCAAGCAGATTCTGTTTGCCGCCGGCATCGGTTTCGATTGTCACTGTCTGGCGACAAGCCCCGGGCCACAGATCAGCCTGCGTTGGCAAGCTGATCTGTGGCCATTCAAAAAAGATGTTCTGCGTTAAACGTTTATGCAGAAGATGTGCGCAATTGGCTTGGTAACCTACTTGTCATGAGGGGCTGATGGGGGTACATTTATGGGGCAATTTTTGTTTACCCTGCACTGCATCCACTTATCACTCTCTATGGCTTTATTCGTTCATAAATACGGCGGCACTTCGATGGGCTCGACAGAGCGCATCAAGAATGTCGCCAAGCGCGTCGCCAAGTGGCATGACGCTGGCCACAAAATCGTCGTGGTGCCCTCCGCTATGTCTGGTGAAACCAACCGCTTATTAGATCTGGCCAAAGAAATTAGCGACCAACCCGATCCACGCGAACTTGACATGCTGGCCTCGACCGGTGAGCAAGTTTCGGTAGCATTGTTGGCAATGGCATTGCAAGCAATCGGCAAGAAAGCTGTTTCTTATGCGGCCTGGCAAGTTCCGATCAACACCGACTCGGCCCATACCAAAGCACGGATTCGCTCGATTGATGACGTCAAGGTACGAAAAGATTTGGATGCGGGTAAAGTAGTCATCATTACCGGATTCCAGGGCGTCAATGAACTTGGCAATATCACAACTCTGGGGCGTGGCGGTTCTGATACCTCAGCAGTAGCGGTCGCCGCCGCGCTACAGGCGTCGGAATGCTTGATCTATAGCGATGTCGACGGCGTCTACACCACCGATCCGCGTGTGGTGTCGGATGCGCGTCGGCTGAAAACCGTGACCTGTGAAGAAATGCTCGAGATGGCATCCCTGGGATCGAAAGTGCTGCAGATTCGCTCCGTCGAATTCGCCGGCAACTACAAGATGCTGACTCGCGTGCTGTCATCGCTGACCCACCCCTTGATACCGCTGGAAGAAGAAACCGTTTCCGGCACTTTGATTTCGTTTGAGGAAGGCACCAAAATGGAACAAGCCACCATTACTGGCATCGCATTTAATCGCGACGAGACCAAGATCACCGTACTCGGCGTGCCGGATCGTCCGGGCATTGCGTACCAGATTCTCGGCGCGGTTGCCGACGCCAATATCGAAGTCGACATGATCATCCAGAATCAGTCGGTCGACGGTAAAACAGATTTCACCTTTACCGTGCCGTGTGGAGAATATTCTAAGGCAATGGGTGTACTGAACGAAAAGGTCAAGGCGCATATTGGTGCTACCAACATCACCGGCGATGCCAAGGTATCGAAGGTTTCCGTGGTTGGCGTGGGTATGCGCAGCCATGTCGGCATCGCTTCGAAAATGTTCCGTACTTTGTCTGCAGAGGGCATCAATATTCAGATGATCTCGACCTCTGAAATCAAGATTTCGGTGCTAATTGATGAAAAGTACATGGAATTGGCTGTGCGTTCGTTGCACAAGGCTTTTGGCCTGGAAAGTGCCTAATTTAGATTTTTAGGCATACTTTTATTGACCAAATCCGTATGAAAAGTTATTATGCGTGACCTCACAGCGGTGCAGTTCTAATGCCGTTTTAAGTGTGGAGACGTGGCCGAGTGGTCGAAGGCACTTCCCTGCTAAGGAAGCATATGGGCTTAAACCTGTATCGTGGGTTCGACTCCCACCGTCTCCGCCAAGAACACGCTTCTGGCGGTTCAAAAAAGCTCAAAAACTCGCACTTTCATATATGAGATTACGGATTTTTTTTGTTAGGTGTAACGACTCGCGTTTCAAATCACCTGCACTTGCATTTGATGATGTTTTTGGCTCACAATAATTGTGAATCAAAACAGAATCGTCCCCAGATTATCTGAAAATGACAAAAAGTATTTGTAATCCGGCAAGTTGCACGCAGTCAAGGAATCAATTTTTATGGTTTAACCGTTGCATAAAAAGTTGACCGGTTTCATTGACCAAGACACCGTTAGTTAATCTCAAAAGCCGATAGATAGAGGCTGCACTCACGGCCACTTTTTCTTCAGATAAATCAAATTGTGGAACCCACAAATTGACGTATATGACTGACAGAGATGTCCCAAACGATACAACCAAGATTTGCCAAAATTAGTACGCCTACACATAGGGCATGGTTCGCCTGTATGATATAATGTTGCATAATGACAACTTCGATTGCCGTATTTTTCAACATAATTATTTATTGCAAGGTCATTCTTCTACAAAAAATAATCAGTTAAAAGTAGAATCTTCTTGAATACGATTTTAAGAAATTTTTACATGAAGACCTCACGCTCTATCGAAAATAAAATCATCAACATCTTGATACAGGCCGAGGCTGGCACGCCAGTGCCATAGCTTTGCCGTGAGCATGGAATGAGTTCGGCCTCGCTCTACAAGAGTAGGAGAAAATACGGCGCAGTCCAAGCGCATGAAATCAGCGTCAGCAGCGCACGCTGCGACTCTGGCGATCATTCATATCTACTATCGCTACAAGGGTCGTACTTTTGAATACGTACTTCGACTTTGATCATAAAGCGATTTAAGGCCATGCGCCAATTCTAGATCGGTATGGTCCATTTCTTCGCGGCTTGCGAGATGGCCAGATAAATAACCTTCACGACCAATTCGTCACTGAGAAACAACTTTCGGTGCGCCACTG
>DCSW01000111.1:9563-9972 GCA_002325825.1 Collimonas sp. UBA1456 | reverse complement strand
GGTAGAAAACTTTACATCCTTAATGTCCACTTGACGGGGCACTACAGCTTCTCCGGTGGTCTCGTCTGGCCTGCTGACCACGGCGGCTCCGGCAACGATCGGAAACGATCAGCACATCGTCGATGCGGCTGGTGATAATGAAATAGCTGGTGTCCTTGTTGTCGATTGCACCGTCACTAACGAGATACAGCTTGCCTTCGAACCCTGGAGGAAAATAGGCGCTCTTAAAGCGCTTTGGATTATTTTAGATGGCGCGAATCATCGATGGCCACGGACGCTTGAAGGCCAGAATACCGCTGTGGCCATCCGGCAGTTCATCCCCGGCATCATCGACGATGATAGCTTGAATACCTGGCACCAGCGGCGCGGTGCTAGGCAGCGGCGAGATCATGTGACCGCCAGTTTCGGT